>JAKAGC010000013.1 GCA_021817755.1 Acidobacteriota bacterium
AGATTACCCAATTCATAACAGGGAAGGTTTACGATTACGCAGAGGGAGACGCAGCACAGGCTTCTGGAGGCACGCTTAAAAAATTTTTACGCCATGTTGTTCATATTAAACCCCAGATATTTATCCTATTCGATGACCTCGAGGCAGTATCTCCTTCCAATTTCCAATGGCTGTTGCATGCATATAATCCCATTGACATCAATCAAAAGAAACACACGTTACAAATAAATAATTCACCCGCAGCAATGAAAGTTTTACTCCTTCTTCCTCATAAAGTCGATTTCGATTTAACCAATAAATACACCTGCCCGCCTGAATTACCTACCCGCAGTTGGTCCGATACCTGGCATTTTAGTGCCCAAACAAAAACCCAATCCATTAAGGCCAATTTTCTTGCCGTGTTAATGGTATACCGTGAAGGAGAAGAACAGACGTTGCCAAAGGCGAAATTAATAAAAGCTGATGGGGCAGTTGCAGTCAGTATTACTTTTCCCGACGGAAATAAGCATGTGGTCATATTTCGTACCCCTTCAAGCCCACAAATCATCAAATGTCCGCCATTCGAAACAACTGCACGCGTATTCGCACAAGGTTTCGATAAAAATGGTATCGCTTTAAAAGAAGAAACTCTTTCTATTAAATAAAAATTTTTCAGGGTGCAGGGGCGGTTTTATAAAAAAGCCCCTGCAAAAAAAAATGAAAATACTCATCGACATTAATCATCCTGCACATGTGCATTACTTTAAAAACTCTATCCGGTTACTTAGAGAGAAAGGGCATGATATAATCATAACCGCAAGGGATCGTTACCCCGTATTCCCTCTACTCGATGCCTACAATGAAAAGTATTACAACCGTGGAAAAGGTTCCGATCATGTCATTGGAAAGTTATTGTACATAGCTGTGGCGAATGCCAGGCTTCTTAAAATCGCATTAAAAGCAAAACCCGATCTATTTCTCAGTTTCGGAACACCATATCCCAATCATATTGCCTGGCTAATGAGAAAGCCAGGTATCAATTTTCAGGATACCGAAAATGCAAGTTTAATGTTTGCCATTACCAAGCCCTTTGCATCCGTATATTGTACCCCCCGTTGTTTTCAAAAAGATCTCGGGGAAAAGCATATCCGGTTTGATGGGTACATGGAGTCCACTTATTTGCACCCCAATTATTTCACCCCCAATCCATCCATTTATGAACTATTAAAGATTCCCCCCAATCAAAAATACATTATACTGCGGTTTGTTTCATGGAAAGCCTCTCATGATATAGGGCATAGAGGAATCTCATTGGAAATGAAACGGAAACTCGTTAAGCAGTTATCATCCTATGCGTCCGTATTTATTTCATCCGAAGCACCACTCCCCCAGGATTTACTCCCTTATAGCATCCCTATCCCACCCCAACGCATGCATGATGCGCTCGCATTCGCCTCGTTATTATATGGCGAAAGTGCCACCATGGCTTCCGAATGTGCCATGCTCGGTACCTCGTCAATTTATCTCGATAATAACGGTCGTGGATATACCAAAGAAGAAGAGAAAAAATACCACCTGGTCTTTAACTATACTGAATCACAGCAGCACCAGGAAGAATCATTGCAAAAAGCCATGGAATTACTCTCCAATAATCAGTTACGCGAAGAAATGCAATTACGCCGGAAAAAGATGTTAGAAAATACCATCGATGTAACCGCATTTATGACATGGTTTGTCGAGAATTACCCCCAGAGTAGAGCATTAATGAAAGAAGACCCCAATTTTCAATCCAAATTTAAATCCGTAGAAAAAGAATAATCCTTCTAAATAATTTTTACTTTTTAAAATGTTAAATTTATTCCCCAAAATAACTCATATTGAAATAAAATGAAAAAAGTAATATAATGAAATTTAGAGAGACTATTATAAAGGAGTAAAAACGGGATAATGGCAAAATTAAAACATGCACCTGCAATAAGAATTATCCTTTTCGATTTACTTTTGCTCAATTTGATTAATGTATTTTTTGTATTCGTTATAAAAAAATATAGTTTTCGTACTTCCCCCGGAGGAGACAATTACACATTACTCCTTATTCTTTTCAATCTCCTATGGGTCATGCTGAATACATTGATAACTCAATACAGTATGGAAATCAACAAGGGTATTCTCCAGGAAATAAAAAAAATATTTATAAATATAATCCTTTTTACAGGTGTCGTTTCTATTTTTGCATTTTACTTTAAGAGCTTTATGTATTCACGTTTAATCATATTCGGTTCCATCATTACATTTTTCATCTTACTTATTCCAAGCCATTTTCTCTTATGGAAGTTTCTCAAATGGATCGATAAAAAGAACCCCCAAAAAAGGAAGATACTCATTGTCGGGCATGATCCCGGTACCTTCGAATTATCCAATGCACTATCCGCCAATCCCGATATTCAATATGACATCATGATTTACATCGGAAGTCAAATCCTTGAAAGGCAAATAGATGATAAATTTATAGTCGGGCATCTATCCAAAATCAAAGATCTTTTTGAAAACAATAACTTCGATGAAATCTTTATCCATGTATCCACTTTCTCCGTAGAAGAGATACGGGAATTAATTGAAATTGCCGATTTCTACGGAACCCGTATTCGTATTATCCCCGAATTTTTCAAATTAGTGGAGCATAATTTTAAAATCAATTTAATCGAAAACATCCCCATTATTCATATCAATGAAATTCCGCTCGATAAATACTATAATTCACTTTACAAACGCTTATTCGACCTCGCATTTTCTATAATTGCCCTTCTTTTGCTCTCTCCTTTAATGATGCTCATCTGTATACTCATAAAATTAACCACTAGAGGCCCTTTGTTCTATATAGTCGAACGAGTCGGAAGAAAAGGAGAAATCTTCAAATTGTATAAATTCCGAACCATGTATCATACCGAAGAAAACATAGAAACACTCTCAACCAGTAAAAACGATTCAAGGGTAACCAGACTCGGGAGATTCTTGAGAAAATACAATCTCGATGAGCTCCCTCAATTTTACAATGTATTGAGAGGTGATATGAGTGTCGTCGGTCCCAGACCTCACCGTGTCTATCTCGATAAAAAACTCCAGGATCAATTGAATAAATATATGATCCGTCATTATGTCAAACCCGGAATTACAGGGTGGGCACAGGTAAATGGATGGAGAGGCCCTACCGACACAATAGAACAAAAAAACCAGCGCCTCGCACATGATCTCTGGTATTTAAATAACTGGACCTTTTGGATGGATATAAAAATTATTTTCTTTACTCTATTTGGAAAAAAAGTGCATAAAAATGCATTTTAGAATCTCATGAATAATGCAAAATACTTATCTCTCATTAAACCATTAAAACCATTCTTTCTCTTATTCATTGCATTTCTATTTTTGGTAGCCTGCTGCCCCAATGTTTCCCAGGAAAAATCGAAGATCACAGAGCGGTATGCCAATGGAAAAAAGAAAGCACTCTGTAAATATAGGGGAAAAGGCGAATTGGAAGTATTAATCGAAAAAATCACCTACAATGATAAGGCTCAGGCTATTTCTCAAGAATTTCCCGAAGAACGCATCATTAAATTCTACACATGGCATTCCAATGGTAATAGGAGAAGCGAAACCATATATAAAAATGGTTTTATAAACGGAAATACCCTCGAATGGAACCGGGCGGGTCAGATCAAAAGAGAAAGCCTCTACAAAGATGATTTGCTCATTCGCCAGGTCGAATATTTAAGAAATACAAGAGTGGAAAAAATTTATAGAATGGGTGAACTCTTCATAAGCCGCGAGTATAAGGATGGAATACTCGTTACCCAAATGATCTTTGATGATAAGGGAAAATTAATTAACGTTGTCTATCGATACCCAGATGGACAAATCAGCGATGAAAGGGAATACAAAGACGGAAAAAAGAATGGCTGGTGGACCTACTGGGATAAAAACGGACGGCTCGTCAATCGAACATTTTTCAAAGATGATCAATCCGTGGAATTGAATTCCAAACAAACAGATCAAAAGAAATTCTGATTGATTCCCTTTACTTTTTCTATTGTTTTTTATACACTATTAGAATATAAAACAAAACCCATAAAGGAGGATAATTGATATGAACCAATACCTTAACAAATCCGATTACGAACCTTATTTAAACCAGACATTTACTGTACACAGCCAGATCGTCGGAGATGTCAATGTAGTCTTAGCTGAGATTACCGAAAAAAACTATCCTGGCATGGAATCCTTTTCTCTATTCTTCCGTGGTCCATTACAACCCGTTATGCAGCAAATGATTTATACTGTTACTCACGAAAAAATGGGAGATTTTGAAATTTTTATGGTTCCCATTCAATACCCCAAACAGGATGGTATTTATTATCAATCGTTATTCAATCGCCTAACAGAGAAAAAATAAACAATAAAATCCGAAGGTGAGAACCATTCACAATGCCATACCGATACAGCATTTTCGGTTTAATAATCGATTCATGTATTGAACTACCCCAACTCCCCAAAAGCGAAGGTATCCCTCAAATACGCATTGAATGGGGGGATGTTCCACCGGTACTCGAAGAATCTCATAAAACCACACCTCGTTTCCAGGCTAAACCCGGTTGTATTTTAATAAAGGGCGAAAACTCAGCAAGAATTCTTGTAAGCCAGGGAACCCATATTCAAGTTCAGAGGTTACAGGGTGCCAATGATCACACAATCAGATCATTTATCCTTAGTTCCGCTCTCGGTGCCATTCTTCACCAGAGGAACTTGCTTCCCCTTCACGCCAGTGGCATTAAAACCAATGATAAATGCGTGATATTTTGTGGCAGGCCCGGTACAGGTAAATCCACTATTGCAAATTTTTTCCTACGACGCCAATATGAATTACATACCGATGATATCTGTGTGATTAAACTCGATGAAGAGCAAAACCCCCTCGTTTTTCCCACTTACCCTCAACTTAAATTGTGGGGAGAAACCATCGAAAAAAACGGTGATAATGTCTCTTCCTATTCCCCCGTTCCATCTTTCCCCAATAAGTACTTTGTCCCTGTAAACCGGTTTAACTCTCTCCCCCTTCACATTAAATCCATATTCATCCTTGCTCCTTATGAGAAAGATACAATCGAAATTCTACCTATCAAGGGCATGAATAAACATAAAGCATTAAAATTCCAGACATACCGCCGTAGGTTCCTTGATGGCCTCGGAACAACCCAATCCCATTTCAATATTGCTGTAAAAGTCGCTCAACAAGTTCCCATGTTCCGGGTCCATCGTCCCAAAACTAAATTTCTGCTCGATGAACTCGGAAATAAACTAGAGGAAATATTTTTACACGGAGAATAATATGACTAAAAACTCAACTCAAAATAATGCCAATGAATCGACTTTAAAAATGGATTCCAAATTGTCACGCAATGCAGATATAATTTTTAGTGATATGGACGGAGAAACCGTTATGATGAGCATCGATAACGGGGAATATTACGGTATTAACCCCATCGGAAGCCGTATCTGGAATGCATTGGAAACTCCCCACACACCTTCCGAAATCATCGATATGCTGTTACCTCATTTCGATGTAACACGAGATCAATGCGCCAGGGATGTTATACCTTTCCTCGAACGTATGGTCGAAAAAGGAATTATAAAAAGCATATAAATCAACTGTATCGATTAATCCTTTATGTCTTCAATTATTCGTAAAATAAAAAAATTCGTACTACTATCCCCACGAGAAAATCGCATGTTTTGGGAAGCTGTTTTCTGGTGCGCAATAGCACGGCTTTCCATCCATTTATTACCTTTTCGTATCTACTCCCGGCTTATAGGAAAACCTCAACAAATACCCAAAGAGGAAATTATTCATACACAGATTGAGGAGAAACATAGAGATGGAGAAATACCAAATAAGAAAGACCCGGATGAAAGTTTATTAAAATTATTAAAATTGATCTCCCGTGCCATTAATAGAGCCAGCAGCCATGTGCCCTGGAAAACAAAATGTATGGTTGAAGCAATTGCAGTCAAAAGAATGCTTCAAAGACGAAAAATACCCTGTACTGTCTTTCTCGGGGTCGCAAAGGATAAAAATCAGAAGGATAAACTCATTGCTCACGCCTGGTTAAAATGCGATGATATAATTGTGACTGGAAAAAATATGGATTATAAATATACTGTTGTATCTTGTTTTAGATAATAATTTAAAAAAACCTCGTTCAACTTCTCCAACCGGTAATCAATGCTACTTCCCCCTTTCGCATGACCGGGAAATCCAATTGAATCAAGAAGGTCTATAGCTGTAAGCTTCTACAGTGTTTACAACAGCTCCGACCTCAGTGGATTTTGCATTTAAAATAGTTAATTGTGGAGCAACCCATTGACGGCTGGCTTTTCCTGCGTTCGTCTCTTTTTCATCCTTCATTTCAAAGATCTCCTTCTTAATCACTAATTATTCAAAAATTAAAACAGATTTTTCATTTTTCTAAGTTATAATATACAGAAATAGGGAAAAGATGTCAAATTTTTTTCACATCAAAATAAATTTTATCCATTGGTTTTCCGTTAATAGCGATTTTGATCGAAATACAATAAGAGCATTAATGCATTAAGAAAAGCACCCCGGCGCATCGGAAGTCCATCGTTTCTTTTTCCTGTGATTCGGTCGCACCGTTTTAACATTTGATCCGGATCAAGATAATGAGCTCCTTCTGTTTTTGCCCCACGCCTAATTAAATCTTTAATTTCAGAAATATCCCGAATAAATCGTTGATATGAACCCGGTACCGTCATTCCCGTTTTATCATTCCTCCATTGAATCTGAGGCGGAACCATCCCTTCAATCGCCTTGCGAAAAAGATACCTCCCCCATCCTCCTTTTCGTTTTAAATGAGAAGGCACTCCCAGGTGGAATTCTAGCAGAGGCACATCAAGTAATGGGTAGCGATACTCCATACCGTGCGCTGCCGCTGCAATCGAACAATATTCCAGGCGTAACGGTACATGCGGATGCATAATTCTCCAATATTGCGTATCGCTGATCCCCCTCGCCTCACCTCGCTTCGGATATTCAGCCAACCGCTCCTCAATTTCTGCTTCTTTATAAAATTCCGGAGAAAGAGAGAAAGTCTCTACTTGAAATGAAGAATCGTATTCTTTTATTTTTTTTCGTTTTTCCCGTAAATTTTGATAAATTGTACCTATCACTGGGATATATTCCCCCAGTATTTTAATCAAGATGCTCCGTAATGGATAACCCTCCCCGTTTTTCCTCATCAAGCCATATTCCTGCCTCAGTATTAACCATTCTCTATTTTTAATAAGTTCATCCAGGTAACCCATTGCCCCGATGCTTACACCTTCATCCCCCCCATAACCCGAGAGCATCGTATGAATTCCCTCCTGTTGCCCCGCTTCATACATCATGTTTGACCCCATATAAAAACTCTGCATCGTAGGGCCATCCTGGAGTAGTAGCGCTTCTTTCATCGTCTCGATAATCCCACGTTCACCCGCAGATATATTACGAAAATGTTTTATACCCGCATATTCCCTCAATTGTTCCTGAAATTTTTTTTCATCTTTAAAGTTTTTATATGGCAGGGTATCGTTTTCTCCCAATACATGTGAAAAAGCCATAAATTTAATCTTTTGGGAATCAGCCATTTTTGATGCCAGCGAAGTTATAGGCGAAGAATCCAGCCCACCGCTTAACTCCGAACCCACAGGAAAAACGCTTCTCATCCGGCAGCGTATCGCTTCTGTCAATTTTTCCCTGAACCCTTCGATATATTCCTTTTCCGACTTAAAATTCAATTCCTTTGTGTATTCTGGTTTCCAGTAACACTCATTTATTATATCCATTTGTTGATTTCCCAAAGAAATTGACATCCAATGCGCCGGAGGCAAGCGCATTATTTCTTCAAATGCCGTGTATTCTTTATCCCACACACACGCTGTAAGTGCATCCGCGATCCAGTCACGGTTCAAATCAGGCGCACTCCCCATCATTGTAAAAATAGCTTTCATTTCTGTTGCAAAAATAAAATACCCATCCCCAACATAGTAAAAAAAAGGTTTGTTACCTAAATGATCTCTCCCACAAAATAAGCGTTTTTTCCTTTCATCCCATATCGCAAACGCGAAATCACCCAATAAATGCCCAGTACACTCGCAGCCCCATTTTTGATATGCATATAGAATCAATCGACTATCCCATATAATATCTCTTTCAGTATCAGCAACATCCAATTTTTTACATAACTCTTCACGGTTATCGATGCGGGCATCCCCTGTAATTGTTAAGCATGAATTGGAATCGTAAAACGGGAGGGTTTCGTGCAGCGATTGCGGCGTATTGAATAACATTACATGGCCAAGAGCAACCCGTTCGCCCTTATTCATCCAGGTTCCTTTTCCATCTCCTTCTTTGTGCCAATGAGCCAAAGTCTCCGTCATCCGTTTGATATTTTGCCCCGATAATTTTTTATCTCTACAACTAAGAATACCACATATGGAACTCATATCGAATCCTGTTTTATCCCGTTAGAATCTGCATTATATGATAAACCATATTTTTTAAGCATCCCTTTCGCACTCTCTGTCAAAAGCGATTCACAAGCCCTTTCAATAAACCTCAGATCAACATCATCCAGGTAGTCCAGGCTTCCCCCAACTTTACCTTTCCGCATTCGCAGCCCTTCTTCATCTTCCATTTCAATAGAATGCCCCGGCATTCCCATCTGTTTTTCAAGCTTTTGCATCGACTCGAAAGAAGATAAATTCACCCCTTCTTTTAACTTCGCCCCATCTAATTCCACCCCCAGGAATGAGATAATCTTTCCAACTGTTTCTTCAGTATCCCTATGCAACATTTCATAGGTAATTACAAGCGGTCCATTCCCATCGATAACCTCTGCCCAAGAATTCAGATATCCGCAATATGCCGATAGTCCTCCTTCCGAATCACGGATAAAAGATTTAAGGTCCCGATCAAAGGATTTAAGAACACGGGAGGCCTGGAAAAAATCCGAAACAACCACATCCTTGATCGATCTTAAAATCAATATCATATT
This sequence comes from Acidobacteriota bacterium, assembly GCA_021817755.1. Lineage (GTDB taxonomy): Bacteria > Acidobacteriota > Aminicenantia > UBA2199 > UBA2199 > JAKAGC01. Next base: position 9,087 of record JAKAGC010000013.1, read on the forward strand.
CCTGTTCCCAATACCCCGGAATTTTTCTTCCGAATAGTGCGAGTGTCTCGAAAGAACAATCGGAAAACGGCTATCATTCGGAAACCCGTAAAAATCTACTCCTTTGAAAGGATCATGGTCATCGTTCGGCATTAATGAAAAGTAAGAATGAAGATCTATTTTGATATTCAGATTGAACAGAAGATTAAAATAATTTGCCAGGATAAAGCGGAGCCAGGTACGCCCACACTTTTTATACGAACACAAATAAAAGGCCCTTTTATACTGTTTAATAAACTCTATCGGAAATCCCTTTTTCCTGCTTAATTGTCTACAAGCCAGAGTCGGATTATTTTCAGTCAATGCCAGCAGTTTGAAATGTGTAAATCCCATATCTCCCAGTTTTTGAACATTAAAATAAACAAATCCCATATCCAACCGAGGATGATTATCTTTCGAACATATCGAGGTAACCTTTTCTCCCCTGATCTCCTGTGAAAATCCAATGTAGCAGGTTCTTGCAGGGCATGTATAGGCGCAATTCGCATTTCCGAATAAGATAATCCGGTGTTTTTCTTCAAGGCTCATGAGAAATTCGTCATCATCGTTTTTATCCATAGGAAGTGTCACACTGTCGTAGATATCCAGTGCACGTTTTACTTTTTCCACCCCATCCAGTTTTTTTATAATACTCGCTTTTAATTGATACAACGGGTAATCTTTTCTCAAACGTTTTGCCAGTTCGTCATTCGTACAAACAATCGAATTTCCTTTTTTATGGTGGTGTTCAAGTAAAATACGGCTTTCGTTGTAAGCTTCATCATCGAAAAAATGGTTCGTTAACGTAAGAGCCAGACCGATGCCCGCTTGTTCAAGGCTCGCGATATGGATTGGCGTTAAATCATAATGGTATTGAGGTAAGCGCCCACCATATAACTTCGAAAACTCATTCGTATTACCGTAAACGCTTTCTATTTGCTCCCAGTTGCAGTACATATAAAACACTCTCAGGTAATCTACCATATCGATATTCGGGTGAATTTTGCGAGTCGAAACCGAGAAAGAAAGCCGTTTATCTTTAAAAATCGAAGAAGAGGTTTTAAAATCGATACGATTATGTGAAGCGTTCATCGTATATTGAATCCTTCCATTCCATAATAGGCAGAGAGTGTATTACTCCACAGCATGATTATCTCCTATCAATAAAAACAATACCAGTTATTCTCATTTTAATCACAACACCATTTATCTACGTCATTACCCGGTTTTCATTTGCACCTCATTATTATAACTCTTTTGGCAAATTTTGTAAAACCCTGTGGAAGAATCTCATCGCACGACCTTAATCTCGAGACATAAGAACATTATTTCCTTTCTTCCTACAAGGAGAGCATCAATCCTCCATAAAATCTCTTTCTCCTCACTATGAAAAGCATCAGTCCTCTATAAATTTCCTTTCTTTGCAAGAAAAAAGAGAAAGCTAAGAGATGATGAAAATTGAAGCCAAGTATATTTCGTGTGTGTTGCACTTTTTATCCATACCCAAAAGGCATTCCAAATGGCTAATACTAATACTAATGCTAACACTATATTGAGCATTTAGACTGCACCAATATAACCAATGTCATTAATTTTTAGGATCAATATTCTTCAAAAAATATTATTTAAAATCTTTCATATATTTTCTTTATTTTTACCTATTAGATATACTATAATGGGATCAGAATGGAGGATAATATGAAAACCATAAAATTTAAGAAAAATCTAAAACTCAACAAACAAACTATTTCTCATCTTAATAGCATCCAGATGAAGAATATCGAGGGTGGAGAACCACCAACTCGCTTTTGTGGAACAATAGGACCCGGTAGTTGCCCTACAATTTGCGAAACGATGATTGACCAAAATTTATGCCCTGGGTGGCAATGTAATACCTTAGGCGAAGATTCATGTATGGTTTGCTAAAAGCTTTCCCATTATATTTGAACCATTAAAAACTATTTTCATTAAAACGGGTACTTTATTTCTAGGGAATAATAATTTTAAAACAACAGTTCACCTTTCTCATTCAAATATCCCAATCGCTTCATAACCTCTCCATGATCCCCAATAATACGCTCAACCTGCGATGAAGTTAAAACTTCACGCCAGGAACCCGATTTCCCCTGCCTGAAAAACGATGCCGCACTCTGCGATTTCTCTTTAAACCCATACTGTTCCTCCTGCTTCTGTAGTTCCCGGATATCACTAAAACGCAAAGCTTTTTGTATACGCTCCCCATCATTCGGCAATTCCAGAAAATTTACTGCCTTCGTAAACGTATTTAACGTATCCCGCACCATATCTTCATAGCGCATGATGTGAAGCCTATCCCCTAGCTGATCAATCCACCCCGTTACATGATTGCTCCAGGTAGTCAATCTCTGTTTCAACTGATTCCCGATACGATTCGCTTTAAAATTTAACGCATAATTTTCATCTCCCATCTTCTCAATCATCTTATCGATTGAACAGGAATTGTGATGCGCAAATGAAACCGCTACATCCAAAGGATTACGGATAAAATATAGCGCTGCCTTCGTTGCTTTGGGAGAAACCAACCATTCGCCCAAACTCGTCTTCGTATATGCATCGTGAATCTTCATATACACAGGATTACCCTCTTTTCCGATTTCACGCGATATGATTTCAAAAACCCTCGGGCGCAGCCTCTCAATTTCGTTCTCATTTAAATCGGAACTCTCAATCCCGGTATACTGATCAAATAAATTGCGACTCCCTGCAAGCAATCGCGGTTCAAGTTCATTTACTCCTGCCGGCTTATCGAGATTACGGATCAAATTGGTATAAAATGCACGAAACCAGGTATTACCCGATTTCGGATATGAAGAAAACCATACGATATGACCCTGTTCTTTTATATCATCTCTTAACATGAAAAATCCTCAGTAATTACCCGTACAAGCGCTGGAATATCGAAGGGATAAGTTGGGCGTTCTATATTTTTTACCTCAATACTCTTCGCAATTCCTGTACACTGCTTGAAATGAAGCACATTCAATCCCAATCCCCCCACATGCTTTACACGATAAGTACTGTCTACCAACATGCTTACTTTACTAATTCCATGAATCGGAATCACTTGATAAGTCGGTGTATTAATAACCGATAAAATATAAAGTCCTCCCAAAAGAACCGGTTCAATCGTATCAGAATCCTCAAGAGGTAAAATGTATTTCTCTATATTGGGCCTGGTTTGCAATAACCCGTGTGACTCAATCCCCAGTTTTTCCAACGAATCCTTCCATAACAATACCTGACGAAACCCCGGAAGTATAAGAGGTTGTGAATTCTCCGAGATAGTAACTCCACATAATTCATCTGAAATGAGTGGATACCCCGCCTGCATTAATGCAACAGCAAGCGTCGACTTTCCATTACCCGAATACCCCCCGATTACAATCGCACGTTCCTTAACACGAATACAACTTCCATGCAATGGCAGTATTCCACGTTGGAGTAATAGAGCACTCCACACCGAACTCATTAAAAATAAACGGATTTCTTCCTCCCCGACTCCTGCAACTGGCTCTATTGTAATACTATTTCCATTTTCCACAAGATACCGTGCTATATTATCAAGAGAAAGTAAAAAACTGTCCGGGCTTACCTGCGTACATGCAAGCGTTAATTTCGGATTGTGTAAATTTTTAGGTACTCCTCCCAAACGGATAATCACATCCGGGGTACTATCGGTATTAACACAACCAGGCAATTCGATTTCCGATTGAATCCTTAATCCAAAAGGTTTAATACTCGTCATTTATTATTTTTTTCCTTATAATTATTGCACTCGCTTAAAGAATCCTTCACAGCATCCTTCCAAAAGGTCTCAAGTGCTTCAATACATGATTTATCCTCATAGAGTTTATGTTTATTGGCTCCGATGCGCGCCCTGATTTCCTTCCTAAAGGAATCGTTAGAACCCAGTTTAGAAGCCATATTAATATAGTCTTCAACCGAATTCGTAACAGTATCCGTTACGCCCATCATTTTTAAAATTCCAAGGCTTTGCCTACCCCTCATCAACAAACCCGGAAAAGTAACCACAGGCAAATTGTAAGCAATCGCATCCATTGTCGTGTTACACCCAGACCAACCCACACTATCCAGGAATACATCCGCCGATGAGTGGAGACTGAAATACTCTGATGCAGGCAGAGACGGCAGAAAAAGAACATGATCGTCAAATTTAAGCCCAAATGAACCAAATGCATGTTCCAATCTCCGGCGAAATATGTTAACTACCGGCAACGTTTGTCTTCCAGTGATAAAGATAAATTGACTATTCCTGACTTTTTTTGCAATACGAGGAAATACATAATCATACTCAGGAAGGTATTTAAATAAAGATTGCAGACATAAATAAAGTACCCCCCCTTTTTTCAACCCCAGTTGCCCCTTGATATCAGGATGAGGACCATTTCCAGGAGGAAAATAATAAGACCCCATATTCGGAAGAAGAATAAGTTTCTCAGTATAATGGGTTTGAGCATCAGGTGGCTCCATCAGATCGGAGCTCAAAAAATAGTCTATAGTCGGTAAACCCGAAGTAGTGGAATGCCCCCATGATGTACACTGGATAGGCGCAAGACGTAATGCCGAAAGACGAATCACAAGGCGATTCATCCCGATTTCCGGATAAATCAGTACATGAAGTTTATCCCCAAGAATTCTCTCACATAGACTCGAAAAAGAGAAATCACCTTCCACCCAATGATGAAATGAATGTCTTGCAATTTCAGTGCATTCATCATTTATATTTCCCGTATGATAACCGAATAATTCAAACTTCTTATGATCGATCCCTCGAATCCAACCTCCCGTTAGAAAATTCCATGTCGCATGACTCCGGAAGAAACCCGAAACAAATCCCACCCGTATCGGTTCCGAAGGTTGAAGAGGCCACATTTTAAGCGGTTGATTCCAATGCCGGTATTTTTCCCCCTGAATTCGACACACCAGATTCCCATAGCGCTGCTGCAAATCTCGATCGTTATACCCCTGATAAGCAAGATGAAAAGGATATTTCCCGACTGCCCGTGCAGCAATACCAAGAACCCGTGAATCATTAAAATCAATGGATTCGTATAAACCATCCAGTTGCCTCGTATATCCTTCACGGCAAGATAGAATCTCTTCCTTAGATTTATAAAGAATAGGACACTGAACGGCAAGAAGGGAAAAACGAATCGATATATTTTGAGGATCAAGTTCCAATGCATTATGCAAAGCAAAAATCGCTTCTTCATTTTTCCCCAATAGTTTATAAACATTACCCAGCCTGTGAAATGAGGCCGGATTATTGGGATCTATTTCAATCGCTTTTCTGAAACAGGCCAGACTGATAGGGTAAAATTGAGGGTTATTATTTTCCAGAATTGCATCACCAAGTTTTAGCCAGATCGAAATATCCCTTTCATTTATTTTCAGGGCCTCTCGATACTCATCTATAAGCCTATTAAACCTATTCTCAAGAAATTTGTGGGAGGTGCTGCCCTTTCTGGCATGAGATGTTTTAATGATATGCGAATCAGAATATGTTGTTGTCATGGTTTTGATAAAGAAACCAATTTATACCACAAAAAGGAAAAAAATGCAAAATTAATAAGTCTTACTAATCCATAACACAAATGTGCAATCCCAGATAAATTCATATTATGTGTTATTCATAAAAAAACCCGTACTGGGAAATGATATTTACATATCATAATCCCGTACGGGTTATTCGTTATGTTTAAAAAATTCAAAAGATAAAAATTAATCTTATTATGGTCTCACAGGGAATATGCCCTCGGTGGCAATACAAAAGTTTACCGGTAGATAAGGTTGCCTGTTTTCATGCCCCAAATTTCCACCATTTTGAGCTACAGTTTGTGGTGCAAACTGAGTATCGAGTGTAGGTGTACTGGGAAATGTCTTGTAAACCAATCCTTTTCCAGATGTTTCATTATGAATACCACAATATAAACCATTTGGATTATTGGTTGTACCATTTTGATTTACTACGACCCAAGTATGAGTATGATTGGGTATCTGTGTGGTGCTCAATGTAACGGAGGAATTTCCGCCACTCGCATTTATTGCATATGGAGTTAATCCGGTTCCCTGTCCATAACAAATGGGAATCCTTCCTTGAAGATTAGGAACACCGATAGTATTTTGACCATCACCGCCATAAATAGTTCCGACTACAGCCAAGAGGGCCTGATATTGCGCAACTGGTAACAATTGCCCATCACAAAATACCCACCCGATTGGGGCATAATCGAAACCAAACATTCTAATTTCGCCAATATATGGATCTGCCATAATATTCTCCTTTAAAAATTATTTATTGCTGCTGTGGAAAATATCCATTCAGAGCAATAATATAATTGAGTGCTAGGTACTGCATTCTATTATCATGCAACCCACCACCGCCTGTGTTACTCACTACTCCATTTACAAGGTTAATTTTTAGAGTGGGATCGGTGGGTTCCGCCACATAAAAATTATCACTTGTGGGTGTAACAGCAAGTACATTTCCGGAAATCGTTTGAAGATTAGCAGATCCGGAAGATGCCACAAAAGTATGGGAATGACTTGCTAATTGATTAATTGAAACTGTCGCAGTTTCAGAACCGAATTTTGAACCGATAATCCGGTTGGTTAATCCAGTTCCCTGTCCCTGATGCATTGGTGCACGACTTCGTAAATCAGGTAACGCAAAATTTGTAATTCCATCACCACCATACGTGACACCTAAAACTGCATAAAGAGTATCGTGTCCTGATATGGTAAGCACCGTTCCATCGCAAAAAGCCCATCCTTCAGGGGCGTAATTGCCGGCAAATAGTCTAATTTCTCCTACAAACTGATCAGACATGGTTTTCTCCTTTTTCCTTCATATTGAAATCCTCATGCAGTTAAGACCGCGGAGGATAAATGCCTGTTGTAGCTATACAAAAATTAACAACCTGGCAGGGTTGAATATTGTCATGCCCTATATTACCTCCGGTAGCAGAAATAACACCGGCATTCATGGCAGTAAAATTTTGAGGGGATAAATAAAGGGGATCATCCACTGCCGGAGATGTAGCCAATGATCTGTTGGTTGCAGGTTTAAACGCATCACCATTCTGAGTAGACCCATAAGCATTATGAGAATGTGAGGGCATGGTGTCTACAGTTAAAGTAACCGTTTCACTGCCTCCTTTTTGTCCTATAGCATAACTTGAAGAACGATGCATAGGAACACGTCCTCTAAAATCCGGCAGGTTAAAATTTGTCCTGCCATCTCCACCGTACCGAATTCCAAGCAACGAATAGAGGGCATTATTTTGTGAAATTGCTAATAATGCTCCATCACATTTCGCCCAGCCAATCGGTGCATAAATAAATCCAAACACTCTGATTTCGCCTAAAAATGGATCAGCCATAAGTCCTCCTTATAATTATTTATTAGATTAGTTTAGAGAAATTGGAAAAAATAATCAACCATTACAGGTTAAAAATTTTATATAATTCCAAAACTGTTGTTTTTTAAGATTCGTGGATAA
>JAKAGC010000539.1 GCA_021817755.1 Acidobacteriota bacterium
TGATCCGGAAATTATTAATGTTTCTTCTGCCCCTTTAAGTGATTCTGAGGATGATCTTGAAGAAGATATTTCTCAGGATGAGGAAGATATGATCGATACGGAAGATTCTTTAGAGGACGAAGAGGAAGCATCAACCTCTACTGATCAGAAGAAAAATGCAAAGAAGAGTAAATCGGAAGCTGCTGTTGTTGAGCCAATCGATGTGACTGCTGAAAAAGAATTTTTATCTAAATATGAAACTCTGGAAGATTTATTTCTTGCTGCTTCTGTTGAAACCTCCGGTTCTAAAATTCTGCTTGTTGCTGCATATTTACAAGCAAAGGAAGGTAAAGAATACCTTATCAGCCAGGAAATCAATGACCAGTTAAAACATATGGGCTATGGTTTTGAAAATATTTCCGCTGTCATCAATACGTTATTGAAAAGAAAGACACCATTGATGGCTATTTTTAAGAAAAGAGGCCCGTCAAAAACGATGAGACATCGTCTTGTAGTTACACCGGAAGGTTTTAAACAAGCTGTAGTCTATCTTGAAACTAAACAAAAATAAACAAATTAAACATGCAATCCACAATAATATTTGTAGTCGATAATGACCGGATTTTCCAGGAAGCTATTAAATCGATTTTTTCCTCTACTAATATCGACCTTCGATTTTATGCTTCCTCTATGGAAATATTTCCGCTTATTACCAGGGAAAAACCTGCTTTAATTTTTCTTAATCTCGAAGTCCCTGATGTTAATGAATTCATTATGTTCGATCTTCTCAAGAAAGCCGAATCTGCATCCAGTCCTGTTCATATTACCTATTCCGGCAGTTCGGAAAATGATCTTGGGAAGTATCAAAAATTAAAGTATAAAGCTGCAGGATATTATAAAAAACCTCTATCTGATGAAATATTTAATTCAATCTGCGCCGGATTCATCGAATCCGGTGCAATGGATTCTATTAATGATCATGATACGTTAAGCGAAGACCATTTCCTCGATATGGATTCCTCGGATGACGAGCCCGAACTTGAAATAGATGAAATAGATGACGATGAATTCTCCGATGAAAATATAGATAAATTGATTAAAGGAGATTCGATTCCTATCGAATTCGATCCTTCTCCAATCGATTCTCAACCCTATACCCGACGTGTTGATTCCGATACCAATGAAATATTAAAAGTTTCTCCATTGGGCGCATCTGAAACAAAAGACGAATTGATTATTAATATCGAAAATGCGGTTGCACCAAAAGCGCAAAATATGGAAGACTCAAGGGAAATAAAAGCGAGAAAAATAGATAGAGAACTCGAAGCGCAGGTTATTTCTCTTGAAAATCAAAATGAATTCCTCAGGACTGAAAACAAGAAACTGACCGTCTCTCAAAAGGAATGGAGCGAGCAGCAAAAGAAACTCGAAGCCAATATCCAACACTTAATATCCGATATTGAAGCAAAAAACCTTGCTTACCAGGAATTGATTAAAAAGACTGAATCGGATAAAGAGATTCTCACCAGGAAAGTAGAGGTGCTCGAGAAACATACCGAACAATTGGAAGACCATAAATCGGATCTGACTCGAAAACTTAGAGATCTCGAGTTTCAATTGGATAAACTTTCCGATGAGAAAACCGATCTACAAAAACAATCCGAAGATTTATCAAACCGGTTGACAGATAAAGAGCGGGAATCTGTTGCACGGAATCATAAATTTGAAGTCGAATTAAAGAAAAAACTCGATGAAGTTCTACAGGAAGCTGAAGAACGGTGGCTTAATGAATATAAGCAAAAAGAAAATCGAATAAGTCATGATTTTCAACAACTTCAAAATGAGAAAAAAGAAATCGAATTGGACCTGCTTAATAAATTGGAAGATTATTCCAATAGCAATAATCAGTTGGAAGTTGAAAAACAGGAGTTAAAAAAACGTGAAGAGAATTTGAATCGTGCTGTTTCCGCACTGGCAGAAGAAAAAGTAACGATTGCCGAGAAACTCTCTTTGGCTCAAGAACAAATCCAGCAGAAGGAGAATGATTTTGAGCGGAAGGAATCCCAGTATCGTAAAACGCTTGAAGACTTTGCCAATGAATTAACCGAAACAAGAAACAGACGCGATTTTTACAAAAAACGAATCGAAGAAATGACACTATTGCTACAAAAAGCCCTTTCCCTTGCTGAAAATCAATCGGAAAATTAAAATATAAGGTGATTTGCAATGACAACAGAGAATTTAAAAAAAGAAAAAAAATCAAAATCCAAATCGGAAACAACAGAAAACCAAATGAACGAAAGTACCCCCAATATTTCTAATAATTCCGGAAATCCCTCTGGGGTTGAAACTCATACATTCCAGGCAGAAACAAAAGAGCTTCTCAATATAATGATTAATTCATTATATACCCACAGGGAAATATTTTTAAGAGAATTACTCTCGAATGCATCCGATGCAATCGATAAAATTAATTTTATCTCACTCACAAAACCGGATATACTGGAAAATGATTTTGAGTTTAAAATTCAAATGGCTATCGATAAGGAAGCCAAAACCCTTACCATCTCCGATAACGGCATCGGTATGTCCCATGATGAAGTCATTCAGAATATCGGTACAATCGCAAAATCCGGTTCAAAATCATTCCTTGAAAGCATAAAAGATAAAGAAGATGTCGAATTGATCGGAAAATTCGGTGTCGGATTTTACTCAGCCTTTATGGTTGCCGAACGTGTGGTTCTTTTTACACGTCCTTCCGGTACGACCAAGGGCAGTCGATGGGAATCAACCGGAGACGGTATGTTTACCATAGAGGATTTTAATAAGGAAACCCGCGGAACCGATATCGTTCTTTATCTTCGTGAAGAATCCTATAAAGATGTCGAACCCGAAGAAGATTTCTTAAACCAATATACCATCCAGAATCTCGTTAAAAAGTATTCCGATTATATCGCTTATCCCATAGAAATGGATTTCATTCGTGAACAGCCCATCCGTGACAAAGACGGAAAGGCTATCGAAGGAAAATACGAAACCATAATCGATCGAAAAAAACTTAATTCTCAAACACCCATTTGGGAACGTGATAAAAAGGAAATTTCAAAAGACGAATATTTCCAATTTTACAAACATCATTTCCATGATTGGAATGAGTTTGCCGATGTCATTCATATCAAAGCAGAAGGTAACATCCAGTACACCGCTTTATTATTTATTCCCACCCGTCCCCCTTCCAATTTATATGAAAAGACCTATACCGCGGGAATTCATCTTTATTCCAACCATGTATTCGTAATGGCCGATTGTAAGGATTTACTTCCCGATCATTTACGTTTTGTACGTGGATTGGTCGATTCTCCCGATTTCTCCCTCAATATTTCCAGGGAAATCTTGCAGCATACCGAACAACTCAAAATTATTGGGAAGAGTCTTGAAAAGAGAGTACTTAAAGCCTTAATGGATTTGCAAGCCAATGACCGGAATACCTATAATGAGGTCTGGAAAGAGGTTGGAAAAGCCATTAAAGGCGGTATTTATATGTCTTTCAAGAATAAAGAATCGCTCCAGGACCTGGTGATGTTTCCTTCTTCTTTTAAAGAGGATGGGTATACCACATTAAAGGAGTATGTAAACCGGATGCCTGAGGGACAGGGTTTCATTTATTTCGCTCCCGGTAAAGACCTCGATGCCATCAAACGCATGCCTCAAATGGAAATATTCAGGGAAAAGAGAGTTGAGATTCTTTATTTTGTGGATAAAATCGATGAATTCGTCACCCAAAACCTCGATGAATATGATGGAAAGAAATTAATGTCCGTTACCCGGCAGGACCTCGATCTCGATAAAATTATCGTAGAAGAAAAGAAAGAAAGCGATAAGGTCGAAGAAGAGAAAAAGAAAGAAGAGAAAAAAGAGAAAGAGGGAA
>JAKAGC010000540.1 GCA_021817755.1 Acidobacteriota bacterium
GGGTTCTTTCTATCCTTGCAAAATTTAAATATGTTACTTTTTTCTCAGTTGAAATATGTGCTAATGGATCTGATGGGAATCAATCGATTTACCAGGAAATGTATCAGGATTATTTAGTTCCCGGGAATATTCACGAGCTTTATCAAGAAATTCTTCGGAGAATTCAATCTCTTAGAAATCAATTGAATCAACTTAAAAATATTGTAGATAATAATGACAATATCCCGGAGTTAATTGAACAGAATACGAAGGTTTTACCCTTATTCTGGAGAACAAGTCAGGATTTCGCAGCAATTCATTTATTGGGTCAGTATGTATCGGAAGTCTTTGCAAAAATAGATCATTATTATTATTATGACACAGCTCCATATTGGAATTTGTAATTTTACCGGGTTCTTTGATTGATACAAGAATTTTAAAGTATTATTTGAATGATTGATTTTAGTTGTAAACTAAAAATAAATGGTTATCTGTAATACGTCAATTTGATAAAATCACTACTGGTAATTATATGCCGACTCTGTTAAAATAAAGAGGTGAAGACGTCAAAAGCGATTTTCAAATTGGAATTTACTCTGCTTTCTCGTAAAAAAAACGCAATTCTGTTTCTTTGTCTATTTGTTCTCTCCTTGTATTTTGTTCATTATGGAATCGGTACGCATAGAACTGTTGTAAAAAATAAAGCGAAATTTCAGTATTATGAACAGGAAAAAATAAAAAAATACCAGCATTATGGCCAATATGGAACATATGGAATGTGGATACTCTTCGATCCTTCGCCATTGAGTATTCTATTCATTAACTCAAGTACTATTACTGAATTAACTGCGGATGTGGATTCAGGAGAACGATTGAAGTTATATAATTCCTTCAAGGGAAGAACGCTTTTTAACGAAAAAGCGGGGGGATTCAACGATTTTTCAGGAATTATGTTGTTGCTGGGGACTCTATTTGCACTTTATCTTGGATATGAAGCCTTCATTCATAGTGATTATCTCCGGTTCGCTGCTGCTTTTTCGAGTCATAAAAAACTATTTATCTCCATTTTTCTAACCCGAATGCTGGGGATTATTCTATTTCCGATAATAATTATGGGGTTTTCTGTTTTGCTTTTAAGATTAGAGGGGATTCACATTAATAGTAATGAATTTATTCATTTAGCAATATTCCTTTTGGTTCAGATTCTTGTACTGATCTTTTTTTTTACGTTGGGAACCATTGCCGGATCGTTTAAATCCCGTTTTTATGGTTTTTCTATGCTTGTTATTACCTGGTTTGTTCTTGTGTTTTTACTCCCAATGACTATCAATTCGATTACTTACAGGAAATCGGTGAATATCGAAGCTGAATATCATCTTGAACAATTAAAATTTGAAATTTTAATGGGAGTAGAAAAGAAAATAATATCAAAAACGGGCCTTCCGAATGAAAAAAATATGGCGATTATTGGAAAATTGGTAGTGGAATACCTGGAGAAAGAATTCAAACAACTTGAATCATTTGAAATAGAACTTGAAAATGAAATGAAAAAAAACATTTACCTTTATCAATCGTTAGCTATGCTTTTTCCTTCTACATTTTATCTATCCTCCGGGAATGAGATTAGCAGTAAGGGATATGAAAATTTTATCGATTTTTACAGTTATATTCGTGAATTGAAACCAAAATTTGTTCATTTTATTATGATGAAGAGATATTTTACATCTCCAGCACAACTTGCTGGGGAGAAGAAACGTATCCAGGTAGAATCCTTTATAAAAAACGATGAGAATATATTTAAATCCGGGTCGCATTTGCCTTCATTTTTTTTATATGGAATATTTGCAACGGTTTTTTATATTTTAGGGTTGATAATGGTTTCTTATAGACGGTTCAAAGAGTCGCTGAAGCTTGAAAATTCATTCAAATGATAAAAACCATAGATTTAAATTTGAAAAAAAAGATACCTGAAATCAGTCATCTGGATCTTCAAATCGAAAATGGTGAATCTTATGTTCTTTTGGGTTCAGGGGATCGAGCAATTGGACATCTGGTAAATATTTTCTTGGGGCTTGAAAAAAAATATGAAGGAACTGTGAAAATAGATGCATTCGATATACGGACTTCACCGGAAGTGTGCCTGGAACATATGGTTTATCTGGGTAGTGGTAACCAGTGGCCCCAGGATTTAAAAATAGCACAACTCCTGGCTTTCCTGAAAGAAAAATTGGATATTGAGGAAGATGAATTTGAGGATTTTTTTATTCGTTCCAATATGGAAAATCTTCTACATAAAAAAATTTCTGAATTGGAAGAACCGGAGTTTCGCCAATTTCTTTTTTCAATTGCTCGTTTAAAACGAAATAAGAATTATATTTTTCGGAATTTTATGAAAGGAATGCCTCCAGGAGTTACTTTGGAATTTAAAAAGGGTATTGGGGAGTTAAAAGAGGGTGGAAACTCGATTCTCTATCTGGGAGATGATGTTTTCCTGGCGCCAGAAATCGGAGATCGTATTGGCTTTATGAAGAAAGGGAAATTATTATTGGAATTGACTGGGACTAAAATGAGAAAGATGGATTTGAAAGAGCTTTATTTTCAATTTTTAGTAGAGGGATAAAAAGAGATAGGAGCGGATTGATTTCCTGGTAAATATTAAGCGTCGTCGTCTTCGAATGAAAAAGGGAAAGAGATAATCGCTTCGGTACCGATTCCAGGACTGTTGATTTTTACGGTTCCCCCCATGGATTTCATTAATCCATAGCAGGTATAAAGCCCGAGTCCTGTTCCATCTTCCTTTGTTGTTTGGAAGGGTTGAAAGAGTTTTTCGATAAACTCTTCAGGAATTCCGGGTCCGGTATCCTTTATGTAAATATTGTACATCTCATGGGAAGGAAGTCTATCTCTTCCTGATATATAAGTTTGAATGGTAATTTCACCTTCTTTTTTTCCTATTGCTTCAACAGCGTTGAAAATAATATTAATAATAACTTGTTGTAGTTGCTGGAAATCGGTTTTAACAGAGAGGGAGTCATCGAATTTTTTTATTATTTGTATGTTGGATGGAATCTTTAAACGGATTGAATTTAAAGAGGCTTCGATAACTTCTGTGAGTGAGAACTCGTGGATTTTTTTCTTGGTGTACCTGGAAAAGCTTAAGAGGGATTTGACGATTTCATCGATACGGTGAACAGATTGCTTCATGGTTGCTAATTCATCGATAATATCTTTTTTATTGAAGTTTTCGAGTTCCATAAAGTACTTTAAATACGTAGATATACCTGCCAATGGGTTTTTTATTTCATGAGCCGCAGAAGCAGCTAATTCTCCCACCATTGCAAGGCGATCCATACGATAAATCTTGTAGTAATTTTTGTCGCTTTCGATATGTATTCGTTCGCTAATAATTAAGGGAATAATAATATTTGAAAAAATCTTAAAAAAACCTTCGATGTATTCGAGTTCTTTATAAATGGTTTTTGGGGCTTCAATAACCATAAAACCATGTAATTTACCGAGAGAAAGCATGGGAATAATCAGATCGACTACGAGTAATTGAAAGAGATCGGGATTGGTTTTTTTCAAAAATTCAATTATGGATGGTTTTTCATCTTTTAACAAGATGGTCTTTTTATTATTTTTTAAATAAACTGCGAGGTTGGAATTGGGAGTAACGGGTTGAATACGAATTCCTTTGTATTTCTCATCAAGGTAATCAATAAACGTGGATTTCTCATGGTTCAGAAAAAACAAAGATATACGGGAAATAGGGAGATGTTTTACAAAAAAAACAGGTGCAATTTCGAGGAATTGTTCAGGGTAGTGAAGGGATTCAAGTTCTGAAAAGGTTAATTCCATTATGTGATTAAAATCTTTTTTAAACAGCATATGTGTGATCTCCAGAGTGTTCTTCTTCATCCGGGT
>JAKAGC010000541.1 GCA_021817755.1 Acidobacteriota bacterium
TATGGAAAAAGCTCAAGATTTTGGGGATCAAGATGAAATCGGGGAGATTTATGGGTTAGAAATACAAACAGGGCTTGGATATACTGATGGAGATAAGCAATTGTATTTGAAGCTTTTAAAATATTTTTATGATGATTTTCAAGAAACAACTGATTCGATTTTTTCAGCACTAGAAAAAAATGATTTTGAAGAAGTGAAACAAATCGCTCATAAAATTAAAGGGGCATCGGGAAATATTGCGGCTCAATCGATTCAGAGTATATCGGAAGCGATAGAAGAAATGTCAAAGAAAGAATCTCCGAATAGTAATCGAATTAAAGGGAAAACGACGGAATTGGAAATTGAGTTAAATAAAGTTCATGCAGCATTGAAGGAATTTTTTGAATCGAAAATTCAAGAAACACAAGATGAGTCGACAATTTTAGTAGATGAAGAAACCTTTAAAAATCGGCTTCAAAGTCTAAAGATATTTCTTCAACAAAGTGATATGCAAGCAGAAAAGGTTTTTAATGAAATAGAATCTTTTTTGAAGCATAAAATGCAATTGCTTGTGGAGAAGTTAGGGGAACAGACAAGAGGATTTGATTTTGAAGAAGCCTCTGCAACTTTTGAATCGATTATAGAGCGGCTTGAAATAAAACTGGAGGGTTAGAAGGGGGAATTTTATGATTGAATCAATTTTAATTGTAGATGATGAGCGTTCGAGTCGTGAGCTATTAAAAAAAGCACTTGGGGGTGGTTTATATAATATTCGCACAGCGACAAACGGAGAAGAAGCTCTAATCTTAGTTGCTAAAAAAACTCCAGATCTTATTTTATTGGATATTCAAATGCCAATAATGAATGGGTTAGAAGTGTGCAAACGATTAAAGGCAGATCCTGCTACAAATAATATCTCGGTATTGTTTATTACTGCATCGAGAACAACTTCCGAGGATCAAATAGGTGGTTTAAATTTAGGAGCTCTGGATTATATTACCAAACCGTTTGATCCAAAGGTTGTCGCAGCGCGGGTAAAAAATTATCTTATGTTGAAACAGTACCAAAATCAATTGGAACATTTGGTTGCATTGAAAACGATTGAGCTTGAGAAGACTCAAAGGCATATTCTGGAATGTTTAGCGAAAGCAGGGGAAATGCGAGATGATGATACAGGTAGTCATTTGAAGCGGATTACAATGTATGTTTTGACTTTATTAGAATATTTGAATTGGGAAAATAAAACGATGCGTGAAATGGGTTCCCAGGCAGCAAGTTTGCATGATCTTGGAAAAATAGGTGTTCCTGATGCTATCTTACGAAAACCTAGTAGATTAACGCCTGAAGAGATAAAAATAATGCAATTACATACAATAACTGGTGCACTTATAATCGGAGATCACCCTTCAGATATTTTAAAAATGGCAAAAAAAATAGCTCTTGAGCATCATGAAAATTGGGATGGAACTGGTTATCCCTATGGTTTAAAAGGAAATAATATTTCTTTTTTAGCAGCAGTGGTTCATTTGGCGGATGTCTATGATGCGTTGAGAACGGAACGCCCCTACAAGAAAGCATTTCCACATGAAAGAGTTATAGAAATTATTACAATAGGTGAGGGTGTACGAACACTTCCCGGGCATTTCCATCCTGATGTTTTACAGGGATTCAAAGAAATCGAAGGAGAGTTCGCTGAGATAGCATTAGAATACGCTAATGAGGTAGAATAAAGGAGAAATATGATGGAGAAGAAGAGAATTTTAATAGTGGATGACGATATTGAATCATTGGCATTAATAGGGGGAATACTTAAACCATATTATGATATAAGTGCGGCAAAGAGTGGAGAGATGGCTCTGAAGATTATGCAAAATTCAAATTTAACGATTGATTTTGTCATTTTGGATATCAATATGCCACCGGGGATGAATGGATTTGAGGTGTTGGACACGATGGGGGCGCTAAAAATAACTATTCCTGTTATCATGTTAACAGGGGATGAGGGAGGGGTGTCTCTGAAAAAAGCCCAGAATTGTGATCAGATTATGGCATATATGAAAAAACCTCCTAGAAGCGACCGGCTGCTAGAAGAAATTGATAAAGCAATTATCGCAAATGAAATTCGTAAGAAAAAAGAAGCGGCTGTACTGGAAGCGGAAGAAAAAGCTTCCAGGAAAGAAATGTTAAAGAAATTATTACAAAAACCAAAGCGATCTCCTGGGCTCGACAAAATTGAGATCATAGGGCAGGTGGGTATAGTAAAAGAAATTCTAGAAAAAATAGTGAGAATCGAAACACTCAATGGAGAAAAACGAATCGCGATAGAAATTATTGAGGAATCACTCCCCACTCATTTAAAAGAAGGTGCTATCGTGATCGTGACAGGTCATCTGACTGGAAATTATGTGACACAGATTATAGCTTATGAGAAAGAAAAACATGAGAAGAATTTTGGAGATGAATTAAGGAATTTGCATGAAAAAATAAAAAGAGAAAATTGAAATAAATTAATTGGGAGGCAGAGGTTTGCTTTGTTAAACCATCTGCCGGATTTTTACAGAGTTTTTTAAGGGGTAATATTCAGAATTAGTAATGATAGGTTCAGTTATTAGCTTATACTTCTGTTTTAAAATTTGTTTCTAAGACCATCCCTAAAACAACAAAAACTGGGTGAGAGATTGTTTTCTACATTCATTTTGGGAGCGATTTTTTTTGCCCATTCCACTTTTTGGCTTAGGATTTTTATAGAACGTTTTCCATATTGTTCAAGAGCTTTTAATCCTCCGGGATATATGGCCTCAGCAAGTGCCTCCCATGTACAACACTGAGCATCCTGAGTATACTTATCCAGGATTGCTTGTTTTGCATTAGGGTAAGCTGATTTTAAAGCTGGTAAATCACCCAAAAACCATGCTTCGATTTCTTCAATAGCTATGCGAAAAAGTGCATTGGGTTTTGGAGAACAATATTGTAAAAGCCTTATAAGTTCTTGTTTAAAATGGATGCAATTTCGATTATCCAGGTCGACTAATGTGACTACAACGAGATTGTCTCTACCTTCTTTGCCATATGCTCTTAATTTAGATGGGAGGTTATGTAGTAGCGAATTATCCTTTTTATTGGGAGGCATTGTTGGATTATCGGGTAATTTTCCTATTCCGCGATGTTTGTGAATTTTCCATGTATGAGGATTATTATATTCACCAAGGATTTGTTCCATAAGGATTGATAGGGTAGTAAGCTCTACCTGCCCTTCAACAAGTATTTCGAAGTGCATACTTTACCTCGCATCCAAGTAATCGCTATACCACAAGGAACCAAGTGGTTGTCCTTCAGCAACCATTTTTTGTATGAAATCGATTTGGCTTGCTCTTGTAATTTTTGCAAAACCATTTTCTTCTTTTTCTAACACCCATACTTCATCTGGCTCAAGTGCATCTACGAAATAAGGTTGATGTGTAGTAATAAAGATTTGTGAACCACCTTTCTGCCGATCTGCATGGTCACGAAATTCTGTAGCAAGTGTTTCAAGTAATTTATGATAAAGTCCATTTTCTGGTTCTTCTATACACAGAAATGGATATGGTACGGGATCCTCAAGAAGGAGGAGATAAGCAAATACTTTTAATGTACCATCAGACATCTGTTGGGCATAAAATGGATTGCTGAAACCTCTATCGTTAAAACGAAGAAGGAGTCTTCCATCAGGTGTTTTTTCAGTATCAATTTCATGAATTCCTGGGATTTTTGATGAAATACGTTCAAGTATTGACTTAAAACGTTGTGGATTTTCTCGTTCCATGAATTGTACTACATTACCCAGATTGTCTCCGCTGATATTAAGGTGTTTCTGCGGTCCAGCCAGGGGAAGACTACGGGCTGC
>JAKAGC010000542.1 GCA_021817755.1 Acidobacteriota bacterium
AAAAACAAATGACACCTGGGATAATGTTTCCATCTTCTCCCATCCGGGACCTATTCCAACAAAGTGAAACCACCGGGTCTGTTTTAAGATTTCAAATACTCGCGATTCGATGGCTTTCATATGGGGTTTATCAAAGGCGAAACGGGCGGAATAAAGAAAATGCTGGATTTCATCGGGGTTCTGAAAAGGAGGAATCAGGAAAACATTAACAATCCCGGCAACTAACCCGGATATCAAAAGGAAAACAATAAAGAGTTTATGTGGAATTACTTTTTTTTCTTCGTTTGCTATTTGCCTATTCATAAGTTTATTCACCGGGGATAATGGTTAACTCATAAGGTTTATCGATTCCGAAACGTGGATTAATAACCTTACCGAGGAAAACATTGTCCACTAATAACGTACCTGTTCCCCAGATACGTACAAGAGGTTGAAAAACCCGGTACGTATTAACAGAGTTATTCACGACAATAATCACCCGTTTCCATTCACGGGGAGTTAATACCAACCGCTCTTCGGGTAGACCGGGAGCGAGCCAGACAGAAGGAATCTCTTTCCCGGTACGGATATAAACATCCATACTGAATATATAATAACCGTTTTCTGCAATAATATTCTTTTTATACCTTACGCCGGCCCTGGGTTTGGACTTCCCGCGTTCTTCAATTGTAAAAAATCCCATTAAACGCATTAATGGATTTTTCCCGACTCGATCCTCACCCATTATAAATGAACCCCGGGAGAACTTTTTCATCCCTGCCATCTTGGAAAAAAACCAATTCTGAGCAACGCGAATAGAATCATCAAAACCGGAAGATTGCACAAGATTCTCTCCGATATCCTGACGACCGATATGATACCTATTCGTCAAAAATTCCATAATACTTTTTATGGAAACGGAAGCTTCGATTGATGGCTTAACGATATGACCGGGTTGAAATGGAGCATCCGGGATGGAATAAGTAGATACAAGCGCAGAAGATAACTGCTTATTGGTTTTCCACCAAGCAAAATCAGCAAGATTGGAGAGAAATCCGGGTTCAATACCAGGTGAGATTTTCCCTATTATTTCCAGAGTGTGATTATTTATCGAAGGATCAGCCAGTAATGCAAATGAGACATCGTCAAGGTTTTCCCAACGTCTTTGCTGTTTAATATTTCCCATTAAATCCTGGAAATAAAAATTATCTTTGAATTTTTTCTCCAGCGGATACTGTCTTAAAAGCTTGGGATTATTTTCAATGACCGCAGTTTTAACAATATAGCGCTCGATATTAAGCGGACCTGATTCATTGAATACAGCATAAGCGGATCGCTTTTGAGAAAGAGCTTTAAGCATGTATTCCCCGGCATCCATGGAGTGATTATGAATGTAATATCCAGCCCATATAAAATTCCATGTAAAGACCAGAGGTTTTATTGAAACAAGGATAAGAACGAGAAGTAAAATATAGGGAATGTATTTTTTCATGCTTTCCCTTGATTTTCCGGGATGTCCCGGAAGTAAGGTACATAAGTTTTAAGAATATTTTTTATTTTATTGGGTTCTGTCAAAGCGAGTTGCAGTTCTTTTTTTGCATTTTCAAGGGTTCCCTTTACGGGTGGAGCTTCATGTCTGGCTACGTAAATTTTCGAGTGGGTCGTAGCATCTGTACCCTCTTCAGCGGTTAAGAGTTCCTCAAAAAGTTTTTCTCCGGGCCGAAGTCCGGTAAAAACGATATCAACATCTTTATAAGGTTCCATATTATTGAGGCGGATCAGGTTTTCAGCCAGCGCAACAATTTTTACAGGTTCCCCCATATCCAGGACAAATATTTCACCCCCGGTTTTACTGCCCATGTAGGCGGCCTGGAAAACCAGAAGAACCGCTTCGGGAATGGACATAAAATACCGCTTTATATCGGGGTGAGTGACTGTCACAGGCCCACCATCTTTAATCTGATCAAGAAAAATGGGAATCACACTTCCCCTGCTTCCAAGAACATTACCGAAACGAACAGAAGTAAACACAGTACTGCTGCCGTTTAATTCCTGGCAGATCATTTCGCTGAACCGTTTCGTTGCTCCCATAATACTGGTAGGATTTACGGCTTTATCGGTGGAAATATTGATAAACGTTTTCACTCCATATTGGAGAGAAAGTTTTGCAAGATTCTCTGTCCCGAAAATATTCGTTTTGATTGCCTCTTCGGGGAAATGTTCCATCAGGGGAACATGTTTATATGCAGAAGCATGGAAAACGATATCGGGATGATATGTTTCGAAAACAGAGCCCAGTTTTTGCTTATCCCTAACATCACCTATAATCATGTGGGCGGTTTGTTCCGGCCCTGTTATTTTTTTCAATGTAAGTTCCAGATTGAAAACTTCCGTTTCATCGATTTCATACCCGATGATTTTTTTAACACCGAATTGAACCAGTTTCCGAACGATTTCAGAACCAATGGAACCGGCAGCGCCACTGACCAGGATGGTTTTATCTTTTAAAAATTGGGCGATCTGCTCATAATCGATTTTAACTGCTTCGCGAGAGAGTAAATCGTCAATATCCAGATTTTTGATATCTTTTACTATTGCAATGTTTTTATTGAATTCGTCCACATGAGGTACTATTTTGATATCGTCCACACCTGCTTTATTAAGAGTAATGAATAATTCGCTAATGGTCTTATGAGACGCATGGGGAAGATTAATAAGAACGCTTTCGATTTTTTCGTTTTTTATAATCGTATCGAGTTTCTCGTTGTGCCCCAATACAGGGAGTCCATGGATACGAGTACCGATTCGCATTAAGTTTTCATCATAGAAAGCGATAGGAATGAGTTTATGATAAGTGGAACCGGTCAATTCCTTCACCAGTCGTTCGGAAGTCAGATCGGCGCCGATTATAAGCGTGCGTTTCCCGGCAGATTTACGGGAGAACAGATCGATATAAAGGCGTTTTAAAATTTTAAGAAAACTGATCATCCCAAAGCTAACTATGGCATCGATAACCAACACGCCCCGAGGTAAGCAGTAATCATCGGCAAAATATCGAAGAACGATATTAACACCGTAAAGAAAGAGTGTACTTGTTACTGCACTTTTCATGAGATTGCTCAATTCGGTTATACCGACAAAACGCCAATTAATACGGTACATACCGAATATAGCGAGGAAGAATATTTTGAACAGTATTATGCCCGGAAGCCAGAAGACATAATGGGATTGATATTTCTCAGGATAGGTAAACCCGAATCGAAGATAAAAAGAAAAGTAATAAGCAAAAGCAATAAAAATGATATCAGTGATAATGAAGAAGAAGGTCCTCTTCATACGGGTCGGTTGAAAGAGGCGCTCGATAAATTTCAAATTCGAATACTCCACAGATTGTTTTAAGCTACATTTTATCACGTTTAACAGACGGTTTCAATTGCAATATCTTAATTTTCCTTTTGAGCAAAACCCTTTTTGAAAAAAGGGTTCTGCACTCCCCAAAACTTCCGGTAAAGGGGATTTTAGAAAATGTAGAATCCATGATAGTAAATGAATTAATTAGTATTAGCGGGATTGAATCCAGGATTGGATAAAAAGGATTTTATTAATAATCTAAGTATCAATATAAAGAATAGTTGCAAAACAGTAAAAAGACAGAATTTATATAAAATTTTAGGGAGTGCAGAACCCCTTTTATAAAAGGGGTTCTGCCTGCCAGAGGCATTACGCTTTTTGTGCTGCCTGAAGCATGATATCATGAATACGCGGAATAATGCTTTCCACGTCTTCAGTAACACCTTCACGTAAAATCATATTATCAAGCAATTGAAGCCCAAGTAATTTTAAATATTCGGAATCCGGTTTCTCTTTATGGATACGG
>JAKAGC010000543.1 GCA_021817755.1 Acidobacteriota bacterium
AGCCGTCGGCAACATCTCCTATTACCGGCTCTATATAAGGGAAACCTGTGAGAGCAATACACCAGAATATCAGGAAAGCAAAAATGTAGTTAAATAAAGGGCCGGCAAAAACGATTTTTATTTTTGGATTAGACTTAATAATAAATGAGGCTATATTGTTGGCATAATATCGGCTGAAAACTTGTTCCATGCATTCATAAGGGTATTCCATCATATAAGGAAGAGCCTGAATTGCATACCATACAGGATTGGAGGTAAATTCGAGGGTCAATCGATGACTTTGTAAAGTGGAGGATTGATGGGATTTGATTAATTTATCAAAAGAAAACACTTTTTCTTGGAGTGCACGAAGAGGTAAAGGAAGAGTTTCGGTAACCATCATTCTATTTTTGAGGATAGGGACGGATTGTTCTTCTCCATCGGAAAATTTACCGGAAACTGCCGATATTCTGTACGTAACAGCATCGATATTCTGATCATCGGGGATATGCAAATGCCAACTAACGAGAGCACTTTGACCTTGAGAAGATTTAAAGGATTGTTGTGGTGCGGTGTTGACGAATAAGGAATCGATGGGTTTCATGGTAGTGGCATCGAATAAATTCAATTGGGCTGTACCTGAGATTTCATTTTGAGTAAGGTTAGTGATTTTGGAAGTAAAGATTATAGTGTCTCCTTCACGTAAGAAGCGTGGGGGATTGGGTATGACCATTAAATCTTTTTGGGTAATAAGTTCTCGGGAAGTTAACCTGTATTCAAGATTTTTTGTATGGGCGAAACCGAGCATTTTCCACTTTGTAAGAGCTTCGGGGATTGTAAATGAGATAGTTACATCTCCATCGGGTGTAGTATATAAGCGAGGATAGAAGAAAGCGGTTTCTTTAAAATTACTACGCATCTGAAGTGGAGCTTCCTTTTGTTTTGTTTTTTTATTGGATTGCTGATCTGAGTCAGAGACTTCTGCGTTACTTTTTTCTGATACTTTATCATTTGCTTTAGCCGTACTAAGAGAATCGAGGGTTTGAATTTTAGCATTAACGGTAACATCGGGTTGAGCCTCTGCCATAGCCATGGGGGTGGGAGGAGGAATTGCACCTTCGCCTTTTGACCGGGACATTCTCCCGATACCACCTGGAGAACTATATGCACGGCGTAGAGTGGGATAAAAATAAAACCAGTTTAAATGGTCATAATCACGGAAATTAAAACTGGTGGGAGCCTGGAAAATACCACAATTTTGAGAATTACTGATCTGGAAGGAATTGGAAAACCAATTGAAGTTGAGGTAGTTGGTTGGGAATACATTAAAATTCCAATAGTGGTTTCGGAAAGCATCAAGAGATGCATCGTAAAGTGTAGCGACCATCTCTGCGGCTACTCCTGCACCATCGGGACCTTTTATTTTAATTTGCCACTGCTCCTTTTCTCCGGGATTTAATTTATTCCTAAAAGTAGCAAATGAGATATCGAGGTTTTTATTTGTCCAGGGAACAATTACGGTATAATTGAATGTATAGAGTCTATTATGCTTAATAAAGGTGAAATGAACCCCAATATTACCTCGGTGTTCCTCATGTATAGGAATCTGGATACGTTTTTGTTCATTGCTGATTGTAATGAATTCAGAATGGATGATTTTTCGTTGAAATTCGATTTCATATAATACTTTTACTTCGGATTCCGATGATCCGATCAGGAAAATCGCATTACCGCCAGGTTCAACGACAGGAGAAAGAGCAGTAAACCATGCTGTTTGTGTATAAGGAAGGCGTTGAGAAGAGCCGGAATAGAGGGTAAAAAATTTGATTTCCTGAATATCGTTTCCAAATTCATCTTTGGAATTGACTTCAACTCTATACTGTCCGGAATCCCATTTATCTATGCTATTTAATTTGATCTCTTTGATTTCTGAAGTATCGAATGAACCATGGAAGAAGGTTTTTTCTTTTTCAAGGGAATTGATATTGTCTTCATCATTATAGGGATCAAAAGAAAAATTGGTATAGAATTCATTTTTAGTCATAAGAAATTGATCGGGTTTTTCCCATTTACGTTCCCTGAAGGGTTTCGATGGAGATTTTAATTTAAAAATAGAAATAGTACCATTGGCTGGAATAAAATCTCCTGAAAGATTGGAGGAAGATAAATTCGCCTTGATTTCACGGATGTCTTTATCAATGTATTCAGGAATATCGAAATTAAGATTTAAAGCAGTATAACCAATTTTGATGTCTTTTTCAATACTATGTGTTTCACCATTGATATCGGTGACATCAGCAGTAATGGTAAAACAAAAAGCGGGCATAGACTCTTTAGGAATGGAGAGATCAGGGATTGCGTCAAAGGGGATAGTAAAGGCACCTGAAGCATTTGTAATGGAAAAACCGGAAGCAATTTCTCTTTCTGGGGTTGAATAGTAATAATAGTGATAACGATATGCGATCCATGAGTAAGGAAAATAGACTCTTCGTGTAACACGGTATTTTACCTGGGCATTATCTATTGAATAACCTGCATAAGCATTGGCTTGACCTTTGGCTTCAATATGATCTCCTAAGCGGTAACTTTTTTCAAGAGGGTTAATAACAACTTCAAATTTTGGACGTTTGTATTCTTCAACAGAGATATATGTAGTTCCATTTGAATCCGTGATGTGCATCTCCCCATTGAGTAATCCAACGGGAAGCGTAAATGTACCATCGAAAGTTCCATATTCATTTGTTATAAGATCCAAATGGGCTACTTCTTGATGGTTAACATCGAAAAGTTTAACAGTAGAGTTTAAATGGGGAAGAATTCTGCATGCATTACCATTGAGTGTGTCTAATTCCATTACAATGCCTTTAAAGTAAACTGTTTGACCGGGTCTATAAATGGAACGATCGGTAAAAAATACGGTACGTTTTTGCTTTTCAGGTGGATTGTAAGGAGAATAAAGGTTAAATGCATCGTCAAGATACAATCTATCTTCATTGTTTGAAATCTCAACATAAAAATAATTATCGATTATTGAACCGTAAGGAATACTGATGTATCCACGGGAATCGGATTTTAACAGTTTACCTTTCTGATCTTCATACGACCTCGAAATGTTGTTATAACGTTTATAAAAAATCTGGAATGACGCGTCAGGAAGTGGGTGCCCGGTATCTCGATCAAGTAAGTAGAATTCTAATCCTTTATTGACATCGATTCGTTGAATAAATGTGATATTAGAAATAGTGAAGAAATTGAAAGCAATGGAATTCACCTTAGGATTAAAATTAGGGTTGTCAGATGCAAGTAAAGCATAAGAACCATATTTCAATGGATCGATTTTTATCTCTACGGAGTGAGGCTGGTAATCGCTTTGATTGGGAAGAGAGTTATTCCATTGAAAAACGGATTTTTTCTTGAGCATAAACTGAATGATATTTATTGAATCTAATTGATGAATAATTTTTAAATCTCCGGGGTCTAATTGTATGACTTTGAAATAAACAGTGTCAATATTGCGGTAATTGAGTAAACCGGAGAAATTTATATTAGCAGCAGAAATTTTTTCAATTTTTAGATTTAGGTTACGTGCTTCAATAATATTAATTAAGGCTTTGCAATTATATGCCCCAATTGAACCTGGATATTTTTTTATTGCATCTTCACAGATTTGATGAGCGTTTTTCCGATACCATTTAAAGGTATCATGGCCTTCGGGTGTGTACTTTTCCCCCAAAGAATTATAAAGAGAAGCAAGTTCATATAGAGCATCCGCACATAGATTAGAGCCTTCGAACCGTTTAGCGATATCTTTTAGTGCGCTCTCATATGCCATTTCCTTATTTTCGATAGTACTCTTTTTATACACATATCGAAG
>JAKAGC010000544.1 GCA_021817755.1 Acidobacteriota bacterium
TCAGTTAAACGGGTTTAAAGTTCAGACTTCACAATCTCCGACGGAAGCACTTACTCTTTTCAATCCGGAAACTACGGATTTGGTGATTACGGATTTTCATTTACCGGACATGACGGGAATCGAAATATTAAGGCATATTCATGAGATTAAACAGGAAACGCCTGTAATTATAGTTTCGGGAGACCATAAGCGCCATATACGTGCAAAATGTGTGAAAGGTGGAGCTTATGGCTTTTTCTACAAACCTTTAAATATTAAAAAGATATTGACACGTTTGAAAGACTTTACAAATAATGTACATTTAATGGATTAAAATAAAGAAAAAGTATTGTTCGATTTAATACACTGCGCAAAATGGAACGTTCAATATTGCGCAACTGTTCAAAAGGGAACGGTGGGTTGAGATGGAGGTATCTGAAAAAACAAGTTATAGCTTATTTTTGGATTATGACATTTCCATGATAATTGGCACAATAGTTGCTATAAGAGAATATGAGGTTTAAAAAAATAACGTTAGGAAAATTTGAATCAGGAGGTATCACTTGCCAGAAAAAATATTTTCTACAAGCAAAAAGTGGTCCGTTATTCACGTATTGTTAATAGGGGCAGTCCTATTCCTGGTTGGTTTTTTTGCTATTCAACCGGAAACGGTTTCGGCAGAGAAATCGAAAGGAGATGATGGGATCGCACAATGCGCTCAATGTCATGATGATGTAGCCGCAGCTTTTGCGGGTAATGCACATAAAGGACTGGGTGCAGTGTGTACGGATTGTCATGGAAACGCTGAAAAACATATGGCAGAAGGAGGAGCGATCGAAACGATCGTTACTTATAAAGGTAAAGAAACAGCGTTGAAAGATTCGGCGAAATGTTTGGTATGCCATAAGAATACGACTGGGGAATATATGTCCAGTCCGCATGGTAAATCATCATTTGCCTGCACGGAATGCCATACGATCCATGGGAAAGTTCCTGAAAAGCATTTATTAAAAGTCCCTGCAAAAAAACTTTGTTCAACCTGTCACCAGGATGTTTATGCACAATTTAATATGAATGAAAGACACCGGTTACAGGAAGGGATTTTGGATTGCTCAAACTGCCATGACGTTCATGCCCCAGCTACCCGTGAACGTTTGGGAGGTTTTAAACAGGAAACCTGTTTGAAATGTCATATAGATAAAGGTGGTCCCTTTATGTATGAACATGAAGCGGTTACAATAGAGGGATGCAATGCCTGTCATGAACCGCATGGCTCTCCAAACCGTCATATGTTGAAAAACCAGACGGTAGGTGATTTGTGTTTCAGTTGCCATACGGGTGCTCCTTCCTGGCATTCCCGCTTTTCTGCAACACCGACCAATTGCGTATCCTGCCATACATCGATCCATGGGTCGAACCTGGATAAATTATTCTTAAAATAGGAGTAGAACCATGAAGAGAATAAAAATATTACTTTCAACAGCAGTATTAGTGGTATTTGTATTAAGTATGGTTTCGGGTTCCCTCCTTGCTGAAGATAAAGAGAAAAAAGAGAAAAACGAATTCTCGGGCAGCTTTATGTTGGGCTACCGCATGGTAGATACAAGCGGTGTGGAGACAAAATATAAAGAAGACATCAATCTTGAAAAGGGACCGAGATTGTTCAATCTTCGTTTGCAATACAATCCGAATGGGAATTTAAATAAAGTACTGGATAAACTGGAATTCTACGCCTATAACCTGGGTGGTGATCCGTTCGAGAGTTATGGAGTGGAAGCGGTTAAATACGGGAAATATAAATTCCAATACGATCATAAAAAATCGGCATACTTTTACCAGGATAACTTGAAAGCGGGTGATTATCACACGTTTGATTTCGACCGGATCAATGATTCGGGATTATTGAAGGTATGGCTGGGAAAAGATGCTCATGTTTATATGAATTATAACCGGTACACAAAGAAAGGCAGTTCAGTTACTGTCCTTGATGTGAACCGTGTGGAATTTGAGATGGAGAAACCGGTAGAAGAGAAATCCCAGGATGTATCCTTTGGTGCGGATTATTCCTGCAAATTATTCTCTATAGCATTCGATGAGAGAATACTGGATTATAGTAATGCAAATAGTTTCTTCCTCCCTGGATATGCGGATGGAGGAGAATATGCCTATTATCCATCTGCTCTATATTATTATTATATGAATCAACCCTATGATATCAAAGGGAATATTCATTCTCTAAAAATTTCGTTGAGACCGTTGACCCGGTTGTTAATTAAAGGGAGTATGCAGATTAATGACCAGGATATCAACTATATGTATAACGAATCAGCCTGGGGAATCGATTACCTGGGAGATGAATTCAGTTATTCAACAATTGCAGAGAAGGAGTTTTCCTTTACACGAAAAACCTATATATATGATGCGGACATCACTTACCTCTTTTCCAATAAATTTGCTTTATTCGGTGCAGCAAGATACAGTAAATTCGACCAGAAAGGTACGGTAACTTTCGAGGGCGAAGAAACTGCAATGGATCTGAAATATGAGAATGGAGGATTTGAAGCGGGAGTTCAATTTCAACCTTCATCCAAATTAGGGTTCACTGTGGGATATAAATATGAACAGCGAGATATCAAAACAGATCCGGAAGAAGCATATGAAGAAGAGAATTTAACAACAACCCGGAAAAGTGTATTCGGGAATGTAAAATGGAATATGACGAAATGTCTGGCCCTAAACCTGGATTATCAGAATGGGACATATGACAGACCATTTACATTGATATCTCCGACATCATTTAACCGGGCAAAAGCGCTTCTCAAATTTAATAAAAACAAATTCTTTGCGAATCTCTCCTATCAGTTGACGAAATCCAAAACGGATTGGGAAGCCCTGGAAGAAGAATATACAGTATGGGATTCGACAACCAATAAATTTGGAGTTCGGATGGGTATCCATGATCCGAAATGGATGTTCTTTTTGGGTTATACCTATATAAAAGTAGACAACGAAGGAGACCGCATGGTTGCATATCCGCCGGATTGGAGCGGAGCAGCAAGTACATTCGAATGGGATAGTCTCTATCTGGGAAAATCGGGTTTATTCGATGCTTATCTTAACGTAAAAGTTCATAAAGACGTTGGATTGGGAGGTTATGTAAATTACTACCGGAATAAGGGTTCATGGGAACTTTCACGACTGATGATGAAGG
This sequence comes from Acidobacteriota bacterium, assembly GCA_021817755.1. Taxonomy (GTDB): domain Bacteria; phylum Acidobacteriota; class Aminicenantia; order UBA2199; family UBA2199; genus JAKAGC01. Next base: position 3,191 of record JAKAGC010000544.1, read on the forward strand.
CTTTCCTGAAATACGAAATGCAATGTGGTTTAATCGGTGAGCTTGGATATCGTTATATTAATTTCAAAGAAAAATTGGACAAACTCAACGATTACAAAGCCAATATCTTTGAAATCTCCTTTGGCTATGGCTGGTAATAAGGAGGAGATACGATGATGAAGATGAATAATAAGATAAAAGTACTGGGTATTTTGTTGGGAGTGCTTTCGGTTATGATGGTATTCCAGGCATGCGATGTTCATAAAGCGATTTATGAGACGTTGCAACAGATGCAATTCAATAAATCGGCTCATGCTGATGCGGCTGCTGAAGCGTTTGTTCATTGGGATGAAGATGTTCCAAAAGTGGTACCAACCTCATGTGCGAAGTGCCATTCATTGGAAGGTTTTATTGATTTTGCAACAAATGGAGCGGTAACAAAAGCAGCTAATCCGGGTGTTTTCAATTGCACATTGTGCCATACGGATGCGGAAAGGGGAGTACTACGTGAATTTGAAAATGGGGTAACCTTTCCCTCGGGAGTAACGGTTACAGAGCTTGGTCCGGAGGCATTATGTATGCAATGTCACCAGGGAAGAACATCCAAAGCAACAGTAGATACAAATATTACAAATTCGGGAGCAGCAACAGAAGATACTGTGAGTACAAAA
>JAKAGC010000545.1 GCA_021817755.1 Acidobacteriota bacterium
CGAATATTTCTTTATTTTCCGTCTCAGATCCTTTTCGCTTAGCTCAAATTTTTGTAAAAGCCATTTTCGATAGGTAATATCTCCATTTCCCGACAGTTTCCCCATGTAATCCAGGAAATCTTCTCCGGTCATATTCCGGTGAGGTGTAACACTGCTGGGAAGATAACCGATATCCTTGTTGATTCCAAGGTGGTGTTTTATGACATCTTTCCCAAAGATTCGGGCACTCCCGGAAGAAGGGAATATCAAATTCATTAGCATACGGATCGTCGTTGTTTTACCTGCACCGTTACTACCCAGGAACCCGAAAATAATTCCTTCTTCAACGCAAAGGGAAAGGTTTTCCACCCCTACCGTTCCATCACGGTAATATTTTGTCAGATTATTGGTTTCAATAATATATTGCATGTTATTAATACGTGATTTTCAATGAATGGTTTTTGCCGTAGAACCATGAATTACTTAATTTTCTCCCTCTACCTATTGAAAAAATTTTTTTTATGATGTATATTTTTCACAGGAGTGATAAATGAAAAAAGAACTGGTAAACGAAATTTCCAATATTTCTGAACGGATGAAAGAGGTCAGGAAACGTCTCGGGCTAACAATGGACAGAATGGCCGATTCAATGGGATTTTCCAAAAGTATTATATCAGAGGTGGAATCCGGAAAGAAAAAACCCCCATTTGTCTACATCCTCGGCCTTTATCACGAATTTAATGTCAATATTATGTACCTCTTTTCCGGTGAAGGAGAAATGTTCCTGGAAAATCAAGTCAGACTCGACAAATTACCTCCTGAAATTCATCAGATGGTCTCTATGATGGAAAAAGTCCCGGCTGTAAAATATGCAATGCTGCTTCACTTTAGTGAATACAGACAGAGAAATAAAGATATCATTGAAAAAACACTTCAAGAAAACCAAGAAAATAAGTAACAGATATTACAGTCGCTATAAATCTGTTCTCACTTCCAGTTCAATATATTGAAAAAAACAAGAATTATTCTTTTTTTCTTGATTTTCCATTCCCATTATGCTATAAACTATACTTAAACCGGGAAAAATCCCGGAAGGCTGTTATATTGAGAGATTGGAGGATAATGTAATCGAGGAGGATAATTGCCGTTAAAAACGGATAGTTTCTTTTTACGGTTATATTTCAAATCACAACACCCGGAACGGGATTCGGTCAAATCCCGGATAACCCGGATAACAAAAAGCAGACAGGAAACCTCTAATGTCTCCCAACTGGAGAATTCCATTGAAAAAAAAGACCTTATATAACAATCATACGTTATATATCTCTTTCGGATTACCTGTCCTAAATATTAATAACAAGAACATTCATCTTTCTAAAGGAGAAAAAAATGAAAATCTTTTACCAATTTTTAAAACTCGAATGGAAGCGTGTTATTTCTCTGCAAAGTATAAGCTTAACTGCCTTAATCGCAGTTTCTATTAGCAAAATATACACCTTGCTTCCCAGTGTATTCCCCATCCTTTGCTCAATTATTACCCTCATCTACGGATACCGGTCATTCAAAGAAAAAGGATATATGAAATTACTCGTTAATCGAACCGGTTATACTTGTGTATTTTGCAACGTCCTTATTTCACGGTTTATAATGATCATGGTGTTCGGACTAATGTTATTCATGTTTAATGCTCTACAAATCACTTTACAGAATCCCTTCCGAATTCCGCCGATAGCTATGGCACTTCCGAAATTTTTAATCTCATGGAGCACAGTATTGTTGTTCTTTTTCTTAGCAGGAATTGCAGCCGGAGTCATTGAACAAAAAAGAATCCGGATACCCCGATCTATTCTATTCGGTTCTATTATCCTATTTATTTGCGTCGTTCCTTTTATCAGTAATAAAGCTTCACTACTTACAATCATTACCGATTACTCGATTACAAATTTAAATCGTACCTTCTCCCTTCCTTACACAAACTCTTTGTATAATTTCTCCCCCCAATTATACACAAGTTCACCGATCTACCCCTTTCTTTACTTAATATTTACTGTCGCAACAACTGTATTCGCTTATGAACGATTCCAACAAATGATCCATACACCTGCCCTTATCCATAACCCTTATAATCAAGAACAGAATTTGGATAGTTTATGGAAATGGAGTACCCAAGCTTCAGGTATCAAAATTATTAAAACATCTTACCGGAATTTTTCCAATCAATTCTTTAACCTCATATCACACCTATCCATTCCATCTACTAACTGGTTTTTCCCTCAATTTCACACTCCTTTCGACAGCAGAAACCAACTGCTTAAAGAATCACACCTAAACGGCTTCATTTATCTATGCCACCCTGATGAAATTCCTTCCTTCATTACCGTCAATGATCTATGTTCCACTTTAATAAATCTTGGAAAAATACCACGAAAAATTAAACACACCTTATATCAACACTTAAATATCAGGGATGAAAAGAATAGAAAATTCTCCGAATTAAGTATTTCTCGGCAATTTGAAATCTTACTAATTCTAAATCGAAAAAAGTGCCATCATTTCTATGTATTCGATCTTATCTCAGGAAATTATACATCGGAATCCATTGCAATGGTTATTAATATCGGTCAGGAATTAATAAATAAAAATTCCCATGTAGTACTTTTAATGAGTTCATTCTATCCCTCTGCCTCAGAAGACAATATAGAAACTGTTTTTCTGGATAACAAGGAATCTGAATATTGGATAAAAATGTTAGAAGTAAATGATAGAATATATTAAATAATTATATAAATATTAATATAAACTATTAAGCCCGGGAATAAGAACTGAAGTAATTTTATACTTATTCCCGGGGATAATATAAAGAAAAAATCTCAATTGAAATTAACTAAAAAAAATACTATACAGTTATAAAACTTTCAGCTAATTCTAACCCCTCAGGTGTAACATGAAATTTTTTCCGTGAATAATTCGCTCCAGGGCCGCCTTCCTGGATTTCCCGGAGAATTACCGGGTTCTCTCGAAGAACTGTATTAATAACACTCGAAATATTCTGGATACCGTGTCCGATACGCTTTAATCTAAAATTAATATCATAACTCGTAATATCCTTTAAATCTTGTTTTTCTTGGAGATAGGCCGCCATAAGAAGAATTTTATGACCTGCACGCTTGACATTGGATTCTGCAAAAAGATCCAGTACAGTATCGAAATCTTTAATAGATTTTTTTATCGTTCCCCCCCTGTGTTTTCTCTCTTTCCCAACACGTGATTCAATAGTTGAAAATACAGTTTTACCGGTAGAAAATGAAGTTAAATCTGTTTTTCTGTTTTCTTCATTTTCTTCAATATAAATTTTTCCATCTTCAATATTGAAACGATTTTTTAACCATGTTACGATCCGCCGGACCTGTTCCTTTTCAAGTGACTTCAGCGCCTCAATCGTCTCAGACATGGCCATTAATTCCAAGTCTTTAATACCCATAGAAACCTCCTATCGTTTTATTCCAAAGAAACCTTTATTTAAATTGAAATTGGAACACGCCAGTTTTAACATAAAATTAAGAAAAATTCAATATCTTTCCTCAAAAAATGCATATAAGACAAGGTAAATGGGAACTTAAATCCAATAAAAAAATTTAAAGCTTTTCATTTGTAAAGCTTTTTTATTTTTGTTATAATAAGACTCCATGAGTACACAGGATAATTTTGAGCGAGATAATCGCGAAACTGCAGGTACGGAAGATGAATTGCAGGAATGCAAACACCGTTTAGCAGAATTGGAAAAGATCGAAACCCAATATCATCATACTCTTGAAGAATTAAAAGAAAGCGAAACCCGTTACCGAAATCT
>JAKAGC010000014.1 GCA_021817755.1 Acidobacteriota bacterium
GAACAAAACGAATCGTTTTGGGGAGGCTGTATCGTGAAAGTATTGGGAATCATAACAAGAACTGCACTCCTGGTGCTGCTGCTATTGATTTCAACCCTGGGAATCCCTCAAAGCAAAGTCGAAGAGACAATTAAAACTTCGGAAGCTGACAACCAACAGATCATTAATGAGGGAGAAAAAGAAAAAATTACGGTGGTTTCTTATAATATCCGTGCACAATTGATCCCGGAAACACGTAAAATAACTGCTGTGGAAAATATGGAGTGGACGAATACCTCGGATACGAGCGTTGATTCGATTCATTTCCACCTCTATTACAATGGATTTAAAGACAGTAAATCTACTTTTTTCAAAGAATCGGGGTTTTACAAAAAAACAACAGCAGAATTGGATGCGTTGCAATTCGGTGAAATAAAAATTGAAGAGATTCAGTTGATGGGCGGTCAGGATTTAACAGAGCGCATGAGTTTCATTTCCCCGGATGACGGGAACCCATTCGATAAAACGGTAATGGTTCTGAAATTGCCTTCAACAGTTGCACCGGGTGAAAAAGTAAGTTTGAAAATTCGTTACATTCTGACGATTCCACAAATCTTTGACCGGACAGGTACAAAAGATAATTATTATTTCATCGCTCAATGGTTTCCTAAACCGGGAGTATTACAAAAAGACGGACAATGGCACTGTCACCAGTTCCATAGAGATTCGGAATTCTTTGCGGATTACAGCAATTTCTCGGTTTCACTAACAATTCCATCGAAATTTTCTGTAGGAGCAACGGGGAAATTAATTAAAAAAGAGAAAAACGCGGATAATTCGATTACCTATTTATATAATGAATCAAATGTCCATGATTTTGCCTGGTCTGCCTCTCCCAATTTCACACTGTATTCGGATAAATTGACATTCACTGACAACCGCGAACCGATTTATATCGATATGTTTATATCACCGAGGCATGGGGTGGTAAAAGACCGGTATATGGATTCGTTGAAATATACGATCGATTTCCTTGACAAGCATCTTTACCCTTATGGGTATAAACGGTTGACTTTTATCGATCCACCGGATAATGGTTTGGGTTCGGGAGGTATGGAATACCCGACATTGATTACGGGCTTCTATCATTCTATGGCGCCGGATTCCTTTAAATTCCCGGAACTGGTAACCATCCATGAAATGATTCACCAGTACTTCTATGGAATGGTCGGCACGGATGAATTTCGTGAAGCCTGGCTCGATGAAGGTATTACGATGTTTTGGGAAATGGAAATTTCAAATGAATATTTCAAGGATTCTGCTTCCTACCTGGATTCATCTTTTTTAAAAATGGATTCCTGGGAAGTGGAACGAAAGAGCTACCTTTCACTGCTTCCGCTTGACCCGGTGGAACAGTATTCATGGAAATTCTTTAATAGTTTTCAATATTCAGGAAATGTGTACAGTAAAGCGGGAATTTTCTTGATGAGTTTAAAAAATTTGATAGGCAAAAACAAAATGTACGATTGCTTACGCTATTACTGTGAAAAGTACAAATTCAAACACCCAACCACTGAAGATTTTATCGAGACATTCAATTCCTTCATGGGTGAGAATTTCAACTGGGCATTTGATTGGTTTATAAGGGGTGATGGAAAATTGAGCCACGCAGTATACTGGGTGGATTCTCAAAAAATTTCCGTTAAACCTGAAAAATATAGAAATGAAGCGGTATTTGTTCGTTATGAAGGATATTTCCCCGTGGAATTGTTGATTACATTAGAAAATGGAAAAGAAATCAAAACCACCTGGCGAGATAAAGAAAAAGTGAAAAAGATCGTATTCGAGGATACGTCACCGATACGGCAAGCGGTCATCGATCCGAATAATTATGTTTTATTAGACAGCAATTTCCTGGATAATTCAATGCTGTTAAAACCCTCCACAGGAGGAATAAAACGGCTGGCTTTAAAAATCGGGTTTTTGTTCCAGAATATCCTGGGCTCGATGGTGTTTTAAATGGAACGTTAAGGAGAGACCAATGAACGGCGCAATGGGATTTTTATTCGGTTTTGGATTAAGAAACATACGACCGGCCATTTATGGATGGATTGTAAATGTATTCTTTTCACTGGCTGTGTATTTCGGATTTTATAAATTATTCCTGCTGGCAGCAGGCAAATCTGTTTGGGCACGGGATATTGTTCCGGGAGAAAAAGGAATTTTTACCTTTTTCGGAGACATTGTGCAGAATTACCCGGGAAGTGTTCCCCTGTTGTTTTTTATGTGTCTGATCGCAGTGATATTATTCTACCTGATTTCGATATTCGTATCTGGAGGTATCTTCTCGGTATTCGTAGAAGATGAACGGACTTCTTTTATTAATCTCCTGGCATCTTCCATCGAGAACTATTTCGCGATGCTGGTAATCTTCCTTGGAAATATTCTGGTGTGGCTGATAATGTTGATTTTTCCGGCATTACTGACTTACCTTTATTTCCAATTGTTACCATCGATGAGCAATGGGGTTTCGGATACGATTTTTTATGTCCTGATCGCTTTATGGATATTATTCTTTTCTTTCGGTACAGCGATTTACGATTATGTACGTATTTTCAAAATGAAAGAAGAAAAAGGAATCTGGGAAGCATTTAAAAAAGGCATTGGATTTGTGTTTTCCAATAAGTGGAATATATTCGTGATCATACTATTATACGGATTAAGTCTTTTGTTGGTATTCCTGGTTTATTATGTGACCCGGAAGCCGGTAAGTTTTCTTTATGCATCTTTAATATTTATTGTATATCAGTTTTTTATGTTATTGAGATATTTTTTGAAAATTGTTATGATTAGAGGGGAAATATTTTTAACTGTGCCAAAGGAGGAATAAATGAATTGTCCGAATTGTAATGAGTTGGTTCCTGATAATAACTATAAGTGTCCGCATTGTGGAACTGTGATTCAGCCGGGAGTAGAACCGGAGAATTTCCGGCAACCTGCACGAAAATCTGTTTCGGGTGCTTCAAAAGCGATCTTTCTGGTTTTTATAGTAGCTGTAGCAGTGATAATTTATTTTGGCGTTCAGCGGAATAAAAATAAAACCGCTCCTGATACAAAAGACACAGCGAGTGTAACAGAAACTGAAAATTCAGCTACAACATCCGACAGTTCTGTAAGTGATAACAGTGGAACGGGTTCTTCTACAGAGCCGGCAACAGCAACACCGAGCGAGCCTCCTGCTGCCAATAGCGGGGATTCATCTTACTACGAAGAATCGGGTGATGAAGAGGTTGCCAAGGTTATAAATGAAAGCAATCCGGGAGAAAAGGTCGATATCAATAATTTTGTCAAAAAAGGGAAAATATCGATCTTTGATTTTTACAGCGAATATTGCCCACCATGCAGACAAATCGGACCGATGCTGCATACTCTGGATAGTCAACGGGATGATATTGTGGTAATGAAAATCGATATTAACCGTCCGGGTGTTACGGGTATCGATTGGGGTTCTCCGGTTATTCGTCAATATGGAATTAATTCGATTCCTCATTTTATTATTTTTGAAGCAAATGGAGGAAAGTTAGTAGGTGGAGCAGCGTACCAAAAGGTCATTCAACTGCTCCAGGATGCTGGAATTACTGACTAATAGATTAATAATAGATTCTTTTTCAATTCAGTTTTTATACTAAACAACTAATAATTTTTCTGTTTAAAAAAAGTTAAGCAGTGTTCTCTATAAAAATAAAGCTTAGGCGAGAGATAGTGTACGATGAGCCATGTATAAGAGACCTTGTACTGGAACTCCATAAGGACAAGCTTTTTCACAGTGACCGGAGCAATTGGCGCAGAGGTCGGCTTTAGCAGCAGGAAGTTTGGCATAATGTTTCATGGCATACTTTTCTTTTCCCTGGGCTTCATAATAGTGATTAAACCGCATAATGCTATTCACCGGAACATGATGCGGGCATGCAGGTTCACACAGTCCACAGGCATGACGGCAATATAAAGCGGAGCATCCTTCTTTATATGCGGATAATTTCTCTTTATCCATGTCTTCCAAACGTGTACCGGAAAGAGTGATAAAGGATTCGATATCATCAAAATTCTTAAAACTACAGCATACGGTATTTACATTGGGATTGGAGAGAACAAACCGGATGGCTGCCTGTCTCATTCTTGGGTAATCTTCAAGTTTGTATTGTTTAATAAACTCAGCCGCTTTTTTAGCTTTTTCTTCAAGCCGTGTAATCATGGGTGGGTAATATTCGGGGACTTCCTGGTTATCTGCTTTGGCTTTTGCAATGCGTTCTTTTAGTACTGGAATATTGCCGATGGGGTTTGTTTTCATCAAAGTGGTTCCGATGTTTTTTTCTTTACAGAGTTTTAGAACTTTATCGCCGTTGTCTTCATTAATAAAATTGTAGGCGAGAAGCATCACATCGAATCGGCCATCGAGAGCAGCAGCAGTAAGAACTTTTTCCATGGTTTCAACGGGATCGACAAACCAATTGGAGCCATGATTGGAAATGCCGACAAAGCGAAGCCGTCCTTCATTCTTTAACAGCTGCATTGCTGCATGAAATCCTTCGGATTTTACCATAGCGGATTTTTCAACACCGTGCATCATTAAGCAATCGATATAATCGGTCTTTAGATTTTCAAGAGATTTACGGGCACGTTTTAAGCAAGCCTCTTTACTGATATCCTCTCCTTCCTTTAATTCCATTTTGGTTGTAATGAAAAGTGATTTCCGGTCGCGTTTTTTAATAACGTCACCGACTACAGTTTCATTATTATAACTTTCTGCAGAATCGATATAATTAACCCCGGCATCCAGTAGCCGTTCAAGTACGACTGGATCTTTAACGAACCCTGAGCTGATATCGGATACTTTAAAACCGGTTCGCCCGAGTGTCCGGAACTCTTTAATTTTTAATGGGGATTCCGGTGTGGGTGTAGGTTGTGGTGCTGATGCGGGGGATTGTTGACCAAGAAGCCAGGGGCTGCTGCCAAGCATGCCGGCACCGACTCCTATGGCGGAATTTTTCAAAAAATTGCGTCTGTTCATACCTGGTTTGTTACTCATTCTACCTCCGAAAACATTATTGTTAATAAATTTATACGTAAAAATGATGTGGTTGGTTTCCTTGTTTTTTAAATTCTATTCTTTTTATCGGGAAGTTTCAATCTGTATTCCATGGGGTGTGGAAATAAAACGAATACCTCCGTTTTTAGCAGTGGCGAGGCATTGTGCTTGAACATATTTGTAATTGGCAAGAACTCCGGGATGAGGAAATTTGAATTGGTTGTCTTTGGCATTTGAAAAAACAGCATACCGAGGAGAGACGCAACGCAGAAATGAGATGGATGATGAGCTTATCGAGCCATGATGGGGCACTTTTATTACTGTTGAATGAAGAGAGGAACATTGTTTTTCTGCCAGTTCGTTTTCCACTTCTTTTTCAATATCTCCGGGGAATAAAAAAGAATTAAACGAATCGGATATACGGAGTACCATGGATTGATTATTCGTGGCATGAATACCGGAAAGAAAATGATCCGGAAATATACATTGAATCAGACAGCCATGGATTTTTTTTGTAAAAGGAGAAACACAGGTTTTAATTTTAGTGGAAGGTGGGATGGCTTGAATAAGCCGATTATAAGAGGTATCACCTTCGCTTTCATCGCTGGATGAAATCCAGAGTTCCTCCGGTTGGAGTATGGAAATTATTTCTGATATACCTTCGATATGATCGGGGTGGTGATGAGAGGCAGCAATCCAGCGGATATGAATTTGTTTTTCAAGAAGGAAAGGAAGTACGATACGTTTTCCGACTTCAAAATCGGAATAGGCATGAGGAGTGCCACCGGCATCTATCAGGAGGGCATCGCCACCTGGAAATACGATTACGCTGGAATCGCCTTGCCCGACATCGAGAATAAACACTTCGAGATTTGAAGGATTGTAAGGAGCAGGAGGAATGGAAATATAAACGCATCCGGTAATTAGAATAATCCCTGCTATTAGCTTTACAGATAAATATTTAACACTTGAACCCAAAAAATACAATGCAAATAAAAATATTAGAAGGATGAATGATGGAGAAGGACGGTATATTACCATTTTCAGCGTTTCTGAAAAGAAAAACGCAGCTTTAAAAAATAAGATAAGAGGAAAATGAAGAAAAAAAAGCAAAATATTTGAAAGAAAGGTGGAAATAGGAGCAAGAGGAATAAGTAAGAGACCGGCCCCGGTGATTAGGGCGGTAAGAGGAATTAGTACAAATCCGGCAAAGAACCCGGAAAAGGAGTATTGATTGAAGTAATACAATGAAAGTGGTAATGACATAAGCGATGCGGATATATTCGCGGTAAGGAATTCTGCAAACCAGTGTGTTTTCTTTTCTTTTAGTAAATGGTGGGATGTGTTGGGGGCTGAGGGTAGAGGGGGAATATTTTTTTTTGTAGAAAAGTTCTCGAATAAAGGGATAAAAATTAGTCTTCCGGCAGCAATAGCAGCGGTGAGAGAAAAGGTAAGAATAAATCCGGCATCAAGAAAACAGGCGGGGTTTTGTATGAGAAAAAGAAGCCCTGTCAGAGAAATAATATTAAATATGTGGATATTGCGAAATAGGAGTCGTGCAATAAAAATGAGTATAGCCATTAAAACTGCACGCTCCGCAGGAATATTGAATCCGGATAACGCAAGGAAGAGTAGTAGAACGAATGAAGTGATAATGTACTTTTTTTTCCGGGAAACCTTTAAATAATTTAAAAAACCGAGGGCAAGGAGAGCAATAATTCCTATATGAGCACCGGAGATAGATAGCAAATGATACGTACCGGAATCGATGAATCTTCTTTCTTGTTCATTGGTAAGATCTCCTCGTTCTCCGATAGTAATAGCGAGCAGTAGTACTCCTTTTTTATCGATTATATCCTGGTTACGATATTTATTTTCAATAGTATTGCGGATTGAATTTCGCCATTTCCCAATTATTCTCCATAACCAGGAAGTATTTTTAATAGGAGTAATGAGTTCACCGGATTTGCAGTATCCGTTGAAATGAATATTATTAACCAAGACATAATCCTCAAATCGGTTACGAGAAAAATTCCGGTTGAAGTTCAGGGAATAGAGATTGGTATCTATACGTATTTTATCGCCTTTAAAAAATCGATCTACCCTACCCTGGATTTTTATACGTGCGTTAAAATTTTTCTGATACTGTTTATTTTCAAATTCCAGGTTATGGGCATGAATGGTTAAATAAGAGAAATTCCCGGCAATTTCGGGGTAATCGGTAAGTTCACCTTCAAGGGTAACATATTCGCGAGTAGGAATTGGAATTGCCGCTTTTTGGATATAATCCACTTTCTCAGTGATAAATCGCATACCTATTAGGAATCCAAAACATAAAACAAGCAACGTGTAGGCGATTTTTAAATGTTTAAAATAAAAACAAATCAGAAAAGCGGTTATACATATAGTGATAATAGGGGGGAATAAGAGGGGGTTATCTATTTGTAAAAAATTTATAAGGTTTACCAGTAATAGTACGGCTATGAATAACGGGGTAAATATGTTTTTCATAGCCCCGGTAAATGATTAGACTTCCGGTTAGGGAAGGGTGCGGAGAAACGTTCGCTTTAAAAATTCGGCAATGAGCAGGAAGAGAAACCCTAACAAGAGGGGATAGAAATAGAGGTCCCGCGCATGAGAAATACGACGGGAAGATATTTCTGTTTTCTCCCACCGATCGATTTCTTTAAAAATATTTTGTAATTGTACACGGTCAGTGGCGCGGAAATAAAGTCCGCCGGTTGTATTGGCAATATATTTGAGTAGGTCTTCATCGATCTGTACTTCCAGCATAACATGTTGGATATTTCCGAATTCATCGGGAACAGGATAAGGGGCTTGTCCTCTAGTCCCAACACCGATAGTATAGACTTTAATATTAAAATCTTTAGCGATTTGGGCAGCATCTTTGGGATCGATTTCTCCGCGGTTATTAACGCCATCGGTTAGCAATATAATAATTTTTGATTTACTTTTGGAGTGCCGGATGCGATTCACCGATGTGGCCAGAGCAACACCGAGAGCTGTTCCATCTTCTATATCACCTATATTGGATTGATTAAGAAAATATCGAAGGATATCGTAATCAACAGTTAGAGGGCAGCGGGTATAACATTGTCCTGCAAATGTAACCAGTCCCAGCCGGTCATTGGAGCGTTTTTTTATAAAATCCGAAATCACTTCTTTTGCAACTGTCAATCTGTTTCTAGGCTGGAAATCTTCAGCGGCCATGGAACCGGATATATCGAGAGTAATCAAAATATCGATACCCTTGCGGTTCTCTTTATCGGAATAATTCAATATCTGGGGGCGTGTAAGAGCGAGGATAAAAAGTGCAAATGCAACCAACTTAAAATAAAAGAGGTTTTTAATAAAAAATGTTTTGAGGGTATGATCGGTATTCCCGATTATCCTGCTGGAAGAGAAAAATATGAACCTTTTTCCTCGCCGAGACAGGAATATATTCCACAATATCAGTAGAGGAATAATTGCCAGTAAAAAGAAATAAGCTTTATTTGCAAAATGTAATTCACTCATCGGGGTTCTTCCGCATTAACAACTGACGCCATTAACCGGCGTTTGTAAATTTCGATAACTTCTTTTAATGTATTAAAGACGCGAAGCATAACCGGGGTATCGGGTTCAAATTTAGCAAATTTTACAAGATCAGATGTATCGAAGGTATACCCCATGTTATCCAAAAGAGCTGTATCCTTTTCATATTGTTTAAGGAAATAGAGCGTTTCGTATGTAGTCAAGTCTTCTGCATTAAATCCGTATTGGCGGGACAGAAAATGTTTCATGAGTTGAGTCAATTCAATAAAATGAAGTTTTGCTTTCCCTGTTTCGAATAGTTTCTTTTCCCATAATTTATTGATATGGAGTTCCAGTTCTTCCAGAGGAGAGAGAGGAGGTGCCTGAGGTTTCGGGACACGTTGTTTTCTCCGTTTCAGATACCATATTAGTAGGATAATCCCAATGATTAGGCCTATTAAAAGCATTCCCAGACCAATAATCAGTACAGGGTTCCCTTTAATCTCTATCAAATCTTTCAGCGGTTTGATATCTTTATCCTCGGATTTCAATGTGGTTTTAACCGTAACCGGTATCGAGTTGGTGGGTTTGGATAGAAAGACTTTTCCGCTTTTTAATAGATCGATATCGAAAGGCCCAATATTGAATTCACCAACCTTAAAAAACATGACGGTCATCTTTTTTTCAAAAACAGAGTATTCGTTTTGCCGGTGTTTTTCGGTTGGGAATTCGCGTACTATATCGAATGGGTTTTCTTTGCTATTAACCTTTATTTCCCCAATATCGTCAGTGGTTTTGACGATAATTTTTACAGTAATCATGTCTCCTATAAAAACCAGGTTATCCGATGCAGATATGGAAACCTGTGTTTCAGCATGGATAAATGAAGGAAAGCTTACTACTGTAAGGGCGATAAACAAAAAAACAATAAAGTGAATTATGCGTTTTAACGTTAATCTCATCTGGAAAATTTTTTAATCCTTTTTAAGAAGAAGTTAAAGAGTGGTTTTTCATAATTTTCTTCGCTGTCCAGGAGGATATAATCCACGCTGTATTTTTTGAAGAGTGTAAGCAATTGCGCTTCATTTTTTTTATAATCGTCGAGGAAGCTTTTTTGAATTTCGTCAGAAGAAAAATCAACAAAAAATTCTTTTCCTGACTCATTGTCTTTGAAAATAAAAGTACCTGAATCAGGGAGGATGCGCTCGCGAAGATCGGATATTTTTATGGCGATTAGATCATGTTTATTGGCAGCGATTTTCAAGGATTGAGTAAATCCTTCATCGATAAAGTCCGATAAGAGAAAGAGTATGGCCTTTTTTTTGAGTACCTTGTTTAGATAGACAAGACCCGTTTCAATTGAAGTTTGTTTCCCTTCCGGTTCGTATTGCAAGATTTCGCGAATGATTCTTAGAATATGTGTTTTTCCTTTTTTAGGTGGGATGAAACGTTCCACTCTATCGGTAAAAATCAGTAAACCCACTTTATCATTATTAAGGCTGGCTGTGAAAGCGATTAAAGCAGAGATTTCTGCAATTACTTCTTTTTTACTTTTGGTTTGAGAGAAGAAATCCAGTGAAGCAGAAAGGTCGATAGCCAGAATGACGGTTAATTCTCTTTCTTCTACGAATTGTTTTACGAATAATTTCCCCAACCGGGAAGAGACGTTCCAGTCGATAAAACGGATATCGTCCCCGGGAGTATATTCTCGAACTTCAGCAAACTCCATACCTCTTCCTTTAAAAGCGGAATGGTATTCACCTGCAAAAATTTCTTTCGAAGATTTCTTCGACAAAATCTCGATTCGTCTTACTTTTTTTAAAATTTCTTCTGCAATCATATTAAACCGATTGTAAATTATACCACTTCGATAGTAATTTTTCCCATTAAAAGCCGTATTCTAAAATTAGTGGGATATGAAAGACGCATATTCCACATTTTATTTTGATTTTCAGCCATTTGAATAAATGAGTTTTTAATTTCCAATGGTCTAGAGGCCACGATTTCTACGCCTTCGGCTTTAGAGAAATTGAGTTTTACGCTTTTGGTGCGTCTGCCCATAGTTTCGACGGTATAGTTGTCGCCGCCCGTGTTTTGGATATACATCATTTCAACTTCGTTTAAATATTCTTCCATGTTGTGCTCCTTCACGAATAGCGTAAGGAATAATTATATTACCATTCGTATTTTTTTTCAACACCGGTGAACGGGGAGTTCCCGCATTTTTTTTATTCATTTAGATTCGTTATACGAAAATAATAACTTTTGAGTTTTCAAGACCACCCTACTTATCATGTAGAAGATATCATTATTCATTATAACTGAAAAAAATTACTTATGTGTATTTTAATCTTTTTCAATATAAATATGTGACTAAATCACATACCGATTCCATAATCTTTTAATAAGTTTAATTATCGTTGGGAATTTACTTGATTATTGACTTTCAAGGATATCTCATGTAAAATAAGTTTTTAACTGAATGAAAAGTTAATAATATTCCAAGGGGGGATAATATGAAAACAAACATTCCAGGGGTTTTAACCCTTATCATTTCTCTTTTTTTAGGGGGATTATTCTCATTACCATTGAAAGCAACTCACCAAACCAAATATTACCCGGAATCGAATTTAATAACAGTAGAACATGGGAATGAGATTATCAATTATCTACAATGCGAACGCATCGCCTTAAGTTATCCAGGGCTTACGGATAGATGCGATGTAAACATCGGTAAGGATTCAAGCGGAGTTATCTGGGCTGCAATAACCGGAACTCCAACCAATACACCGGAAAAGTTATTTAAATCGAAAGACGGGGGTCTTACATGGTCTTCGGTCGAAATGACTCCAACGGCTACGAATGAATTTATCGCTTTTACAGTTCTGAAAAATGATTCAATGTTATTGGCAACCCGCCCATATAATCATACGGTTTCCATTCACCGGTCGTCTGACAAAGGGAAAACATGGCAAATAGTTACCAATCTTGAACCGGATCCTTTTCAATATATTGGAGAAGGTTTTTTGAGCATGACTCAAAAAAAGAACGGAGAGGTTTTATTTCCGATTTGCCGCTACAGTGATAATCCATATGAAACAGGCGTGACTGGAAGCTTGTTTATTTCTTCAGATAATGGAACCTCTTTCCCAAAACTGAATGAAACGGGACAATATCGGATGGAAAGCCATATCCTGGAATTGCATTCAGGGAAGTTATTAATGGCGACTCGTTACCAACGGACACGCAACAGTACGGATACGGACGAATCGATCCTGGCATTGGGCGGAAATATAGATCCGAATCATGATTTTGCTTTTAAACATTTATTTCTGGCAGATTCTGATGATGGGGGAGCAACCTGGAAAAACTTCCGGCCAATAAAGGATAAAAATGGAAACTTTCTTATCAAATATGGTCAATGCCATGGGCAATTAATCCAATTAAATGATGGAAGAGTCGTACTGCTTATGGATAACCGTTACGAATCGGAAGAACGTGATGTCCGAGCACGGGTTAGCCTTGATAATGGTAAAACCTGGGAACCGGAAGTTTACTACATCAGCTTTGGAAGAGGAGACCCGGCAAGTGTTGTTTTGGAAGATGATACAATTGTAACGGTTACAGGGAATTGGACTTATGGGCCAACAGGTCCGGTAGGTTCTCCAACGGCACAAGTTGTTAGATGGAAGCTGCCTTCTACTTCTGCAGCAGCCTCGATAAAAGTTCTTTCACCGAAAGTGGGCGATATGTTATCCGTCGGAAGCCAAAACACTCTTTACTGGTCCACAACGGGTGGGATTTCTTCGGTAAAAATCGAATTGATGAGTGGTACGTCTGTAGTTTCAACGATTACGGCCTGCCTGACTAATAAATCGTCATACATATGGACAATCGGAAATACAATTTCATCCGGAACGAATTATAAAATTCGAATTTCCGACTGTTCAAATCCGAAGGTATATGGAGATAGTGCTGTTTTTTCAATTGCGCAACCATTTCTTACGGTAAGCCCGAAACAATTGGTATTCGGTGCTGTTCCGGGGATTGTGACAACCAGTTCACAAGATATTGTTATTAAGAATAGTGGAACAGGTATATTGAATTGGAGTGTTTTGGAAAACACATCCTGGTTGTCATGTTCTGCCACATCGGGAATTGGTGACGGGACATTATCCGTTTCGGTTGATCCGTCGGGATTATCTGTGGGGACCTATACCGCGGAAATAATTATTACTGCGTCAAATGCAGGTGGTTCTCCGGTAACAATTGGTGTGACACTGAATATATATAATGTGGGGGATACTCCTCCAATAATCGGTTCTATGGATACACCTCTTCAAAATTCGAAAGTGGAAGGGAGTGTTCCCTTTACGGGGTGGGCGCTGGATTGTATCGGAATAAATAGTGTTAAATTGTATTATGAAAAAGGTGAAGAGCTGATTTATGTCGGAGATTGTACGTTTGTTCAAGGAGCTCGACCGGATGTTGAGGCGTTGTATGGTGAATATCCCCGGAGTAACATGGCAGGATGGGGCTATATGATGTTAACGAATTATTTAGAGGCGGGAACTGGAACATATACATTCTACGCTATTGCTACCAACCTGGAGGGAGAGGAAATAGTACTGGGGACACGAGTAATTACAATCGATAATGAAAATGCGACTTATCCATTCGGAACGATCGACACCCCTGAACAAGGGAATACTGTATCCGGCAAAGGGTATTATAATTTCGGATGGGTATTAACCCCTCAGGGAAAAGAAATAGACAAATCGGGGAAAACAATCGATGTTTATATCGATGGGAAATGGCAAAATCACCCGGTTTATAATGAGTATCGAAAAGATATTGCGGAATTATTTCCAGGATATGCAAACAGTAATGGAGCGGTTGGGTATTTGAAACTGGATACCACTAAATTTGAAAACGGGGTTCATACAATTTACTGGGCGGCACGAGACAGCGGAAATGTTACTGGAGGAATCGGAAGCCGTTTCTTTACTATTCAAAATCCGAAAAATTCAAATGTGATAAAAACGATGACGAATTTATCTAATTTTAATTTGTCGGAGATTGATAAAATTCCCTTGTCTTCTTCATCCTCTTTAAAGATAATTCGTGATAGAAACAATAGAGATGAATTTTCAAATATAGTAACAGTAGCTCAGGAACAGATCGAGTTTGAGCTTAAAGAATCCGAAAGGGTAGAAATGCATTTCGGAAGTAAAGCCACCAATGTGATGGGGTATATGAAAACCAGTAATGGTTATGCTACACTTCCAATTGGTTCAACGATTACCGATGATGTTTTTTACTGGATTCCTCCACCCGGATTTATTGGAGAATATCCGTTATTATTTATTATAAAAGATGGCTATGGAAAAATCAGTCGAAAAGATGTTATAATAAAAATTACCCCGAAGTTTCAATAATAAATTAGTAGGGTTTTTCGGTAATAGGTTTTACGACGTGTAATTCTTCGCAAACAGGTGGGCGTAATTTCGATAAAATGCGTCCGTAAAGGAGAAGATCGAATGCAAAAACGAAAATATTATCTTATTTCTATTTTGGCTCTGGTAGCTTTTATTTCAATCAATCTTAATTATTCCCGGCAGGTAGAAACACGGGAATCCATTGTAATAAAAATTGATAAAACAGAAAATGTAACTGAGATTCTTGCGCAGCACAAAGAAATTCCCATTCATGCAGAGCTAGTGAATTCGTATATATCTATTCTGGATATTTCCGGTATTTCCAATCTAAAAGCGTTGGGGATTGACTACAAAGTGCTTGATTATTCCGGAAAGGAAGCGGATGGATATTTCATACTTACATTGAAGGATATTAAGAATTTAGGATTATTGGAAGAAAAAGGTGAAGCAATATGGATTGAGCAAAACCGTGTATTGTTCCGGCCTTATGAATACAAAAATCCGCGGGAAATCTTACCGGACATTATTAGGGGAATAAAACGCCTGGATAAAGAAGTGAAAATAGATATTTCTCCTGCATACAAGGAATACTGGGGAAGTATAGCAACAACAGCGGCACCAGATCCTGTGATAGATAAGATGGCGCAATCGGTATCTCAAACTAATCTCAAAAATCGGATTCAGGATTTGCAAGATTTCAAAACGCGATTTACAACTACGAGTAAATGTGAGGAGGCAGGGCAGTATTTGTATGAGAAATTAAGTGAAATCACAAATATTTCAGTAGAATATGACCCTTTCAAATTTTACGGGTATGATACACGCAATATAGTCGGAACGTTAAAAGGAACAACCGATCCCGGTTCAATTGTTGTAATAAGTGCGCATTATGATTCTTATACGTCCCGAACCGCAGCAACAGACGCTCCCGGTGCAGATGATAATGCCAGTGGGTGTGCCGCCGTATTAGAAGCCGCTCGCATTATGTCTAAATACTCGTTCCGCTATACCATCAAGTTTGTTTTATTTTCGGCTGAAGAGTGGGGATTATATGGAAGTGTCCATTATGCAAGTGAAGCAAGAAATAAAAATCAAACAATTCTGGGTGTAGTTAATATGGATATGATTTCCTATGCCGATAAATTACCGGAGGATCTGGATGTGATTGTAAATAAGAATTCTGCATGGTTGGGACCTGTGATTGAAAATGCAGCGGCTAATTATTCCTCAATCGATGTAACGACAACTCTGGATAACTCATTTGATTACAGTGATCATTCTTCCTTCTGGGATGAGGGGTATCCTGCGGCTTTGTGTATTGAAGATTATGAAGATACGAACCCTTATTACCATACAACTTCGGATAAGGTAGACAAAATCGATATGAATTTTGCGACGGAATCGACAAAGGTATGCCTTGCTGCAACGGCAGTTTTGGCACAACCGGAGAAAACACAAGGTACAATAGAACTGCTTTTAAACAGGACAGCATTAAACTTTGGCGCGACAACTACTGGAATTTGCACTGCGTCACAGGATGTTTGGATTAGCGGTAATCCTTCGGAAACATTTGCCTGGACCATATCGGAATCTGCTTCATGGCTCTCTTGTTCACCTACAAC
The DNA here is from genome assembly GCA_021817755.1 of Acidobacteriota bacterium. Lineage (GTDB taxonomy): Bacteria > Acidobacteriota > Aminicenantia > UBA2199 > UBA2199 > JAKAGC01. The sequence goes on from JAKAGC010000014.1 coordinate 15,660, forward strand.
AGGGAATAATGCGGGGATTTTTCATGTAACTGTTAATCCTTCTGGTTTAACAGCAGGTAATTATACAACGGAAATCACTATCGCGAGCCCTGATGCTAGTAATTCTCCCAGGACTGTTAAAGTTAATCTTACAGTTAAATCATTTTCTCAGACAGGAAACCCTTTCGGTGAATTTTCAACCCCGGAAGGGGGGGCCACAGTGAACGGAAGTATTCCAGTCACTGGATGGGCATTAGATGATATCGGTATTAAAGATGTAAAATTATACAGGGCTGAAGGAGATTCTCTTGTATATATTGGAGATGGAGTGTTTGTAGAAGATGCAAGACCGGATGTGGAAGGGCTTTATTCGGCGATACCGAATAATTATAAATCGGGATGGGGATATATGTTATTAACAAATTTCTTCCCCGGGCAAGGAAATGGAACATATACATTATATGCGATAGCAACAGATATCGAAGGGCATAGTATCTCCCTGGGATCGAAAATCATAAACGTAAATAATGCGAATGCTGTAAATCCTTTCGGAGCAATCGAGACGCCATTACAAGGGGGTACTGCTTCGGGAAAAGAGGACATAAACCGG
>JAKAGC010000546.1 GCA_021817755.1 Acidobacteriota bacterium
GTGAAGAAAAATGGACTGTGCCGCATTCATTTGTGGAGCAGTTCAATGTTGAGGATGAAATAAAAGGTTTTTTATTGGATTACAGGTATCTTTTGTTTGACACATGGGAATGGGATATGTCGGATTCTTCTAATGAAGAGATCAGGAAGAATTATTTTTTATTTTCGGCATTAGCGTTGATGAAACATGTGCAGAACATGGACTTATCCGGTATAGAATCATTGTTTCGTTATTGGTCTGAGACGGGATTTATTCATCATCCGGAATTGTTTATGGTATGTTTGCTGTATATATCGGAAAAGAAGGATATGGAGCCCGAGGAATTAAAAAAATTATTTGAAAAGAGCAAAATAGATGGAGGTGAAATAATGCCTACGTTAGCTCAACGATGGATAGACGAGGGTAAGCAATATGGTCGCCAGGAAGGGTGGCAGAAAGGTCGTCAGGAAGGGTGGCAAAAAGGTCGCCAGGAAGGTCTCCAAGAAGGTCGCCAGGAAGGTCTCGAGGAAGGTGAACGCCTAAATAAATTGGAAATTGCGAGAAATATGCTTCTTGATGGATTTAAAGAAGAAATTGTAATGAAATATACTGGTCTGAGTAAAGAAGAAATCAAGCGGCTTATTAATTAGTAGATATTGATGCAGTGATGAATTCAATTCCTTCCAAAGCTATCACTAACACTATCACTAGCACTTTAATGGTGAAATAATGCCTACGTTAGCTCAACGATGGATAGACGAGGGTAAGCAATATGGTCGCCAGGAAGGGTGGCAGAAAGGTCGTCAGGAAGGTGAACGCCTAAATAAATTGGAAATTGCGAGAAATATGTTATTGCGCGATTATTCTATAGAGGAAGTAGCAGTTATTACCGGTCTAAAAGAAGAAGAAATCAAGCGACTTATTAATCAGTGATGTCTGTTGATATCATTATGTATTGCTTGAACTGAATTAAAATAAGAGAAGTGAAACCAATATTTGCATTTTTTTAGAATCCTCCTATTTTAGAAATCCATTAAAAATGAAAATATGAGAAATGCGATATGATAATGTGTAATTATAATATGGTGTGGGCAGTTTTTAAATTTTTATATTTCTATGGAATGAAATATTAAATTTATTTACGATTTCTATTCAGAATGAAGCTATTCTCACAAAAAAGGAAGTGGTTCTCATAAAAAGAGAAGCTGTCTTCACTAAAAGAGAAGCTATTCTCACAAAAAGGGAAGCTGTCTTCATAAAAAGAGAGACTGTCCTCTCAAAAAGATAAGTAAGTCTCATAAAAAAGGAAGCTGTTCTCATTAAAAGGGAGAGTAACTCATTTCAGAGTGAAGCCATTGTATATCGGAATGAAGCTAATGGAGTTCAGAATGAAGTCAATGGAGTTCAGAATGAAGTCAATGGAGTTCAGAATGAAGTTAATGGAGTTCAGAGCGAAGTTAATGGAGTTCAGAGCGAAGTTGAGTTATTATTTATTGGAAGGGAACCTGATTGGATTGAAAAGGCTGTGTATATTTGAATCTTTACTGGATAAAAGGATAAGAAAAAATGATAAATGGAATAACAGAATGAATATAAACGGAAGTGTTACTGTATGTGAATCTCACCAGTTTAACGAAACCGCTAGAAGATGAAAGAAATGGCGTATTTTACTGCATCTTCGAAGGTGGTAATTGACTTCCGGTTTTCTCAAATTGAATTTTTTGAGAATTAAAAAGAAATTTTCATCCAAATATTCCCATTATAGAATTCATACCGTTGTTTTTTCTAAATACTATTGGAAATTTGCATTAAAATCACCTAAGATACTTTTTTTTAGTAAAAAACTTTTGTAGCCAAAGCTAATTTAAACGCTATTATGTTTACTAAAATAACAATTTATATTTTTCAAATTTATTTTTAAATTTATTGTATTCTTTTTTTTTTTTCTGTAATATAGAGGGGCCACAATATATATGTTATATAAAATTTGAAATTATCCTGGTAGTATGTTTGGAGGAAATATGGATTTATACTCTGATAAATCCGGAGATGAAAAATCAAATGAAAGGCAAAATTTTAACAATAATCCAGGTGATCCCCAATCGATTATAGATGAGATTTATGATGAAGTTTCAAACCTTAAAGGGAAAAAATTTTTTGATAGAATTATATTGAAACTTGCAGAGATTATAAAATCGGATTTTCTCTTTATCGGGGAATTGGAAAAGCAGAATGATATTATTTTGAAAACAATTTCCATATGTGAAAACACAAAGCTGGTTGCCAATTTTTCATATGCATTAGTAGGAACATCCTGGGATATTATCGAGCGAAAAAAAATTCTTGTCTATAAATCTGAAGTACAAGCAGCATTTCCTTCTGATGATTTTCTCAGAATACTAAACATTCAGGGATATATTGGAGTACCTTTTCTCGATTCTAAAAGTAATCCGATTGGTATTCTTACCAGTCTTTACAGGAACCCCTTAACACAAGAAAGAGCAGAGTATATTGGTGAAATTTTTAATTATCTTTCGGCTCGTCTTACTTTAGATTTCGAAAAACAGAATCTAGAATTTAAAAAAATTCAAGCCAATAAGAATCTTAGACAAAGCGAACGAAGATATCATTCCCTTTTTACCAGGATGATTGATGGTTATGCACTTCACGAAATTATCTGTGATTTAACAGGGAAACCCACAGATTATCGCTTCCTTGATTTAAACCCGGCATTTGAGAGTTTAACGGGGCTTACTCGGAGTATTTTAGGAAAAACAGTTAAAGAAGTTATGCCTGATATTGAAGACAGTTGGATTCAAACTTATGGAAAGGTTGCTTTAACCGGAAAATCCGTTAAATTCCAAAATTTTTCCAGTCCATTGAATAAATGGTTTGAAGTGGTTGCATTTAGACCGGAGCCCAATCAATTTGCTACAATTTTTGTAGACATCACCGAGAAAAAAGAAGCTGAAGAGCAGTTGAAGCATTTAAAAAATTTATTGACTAATATTATTGATTCTATGCCCTCTATTCTCGTCGGCGTTGATAATGAAGGGCATGTAATCCAATGGAATGCTGAAGCCGAAAAAGAAACAGGTGTTTCGGCAAACGAGGCGCAAGGAAAAAATATTTTTGATATATTTCCTGTACTGGAAGCAGAAATGGAACGTGTTCGACTCTCAATTGAACAACGAAGACCCCAAAAATATGAGCGTATTTCCAGTTTGAAAAATGGACAAACTCATTTTAGCGATTTGACAATTTATCCACTCATTGCAAATGGTGTTACGGGCGCTGTTATTCGAATTGATGATATTACAGAAAAAGTCCGTATCGAAGAAATGATGATTCAATCCGAGAAAATGATGTCCGTTGGTGGACTGGCGGCTGGGATGGCTCACGAAATAAACAATCCTCTCGCTGGGATTCTTCAAAATACCCAGGTTATTCAAAACCGTCTTAATCCGGAAATGGAGAAAAACCGTCAGGCAGCAGAGAAATGTAATGTCTCTATCGAAGCGGTTAATGCATACCTGGAATCCAGGGGAATTCTTACTATGTTGAATGCTATTTCTGAATCGGGGAAACGAGCTGCACAGATTGTTGAAAATATGCTTAGTTTCAGTCGCAAAAGCGAATCCCGGTTTACTCCCTTTGATATCCGGGAATTGATGGATCAAACAATCCTTCTTGCATCCAGCGACTATGATTTAAAGAAAAAATACGATTTTCGCGGTATTGAAATTATTAAAGAATATGAATCTGAAATTCCTACTATTTTCTGTGAAGGAACTAAAATTCAACAGGTTTTTTTAAATCTTTTAAAAAACGGTGCCCATGCA
>JAKAGC010000015.1 GCA_021817755.1 Acidobacteriota bacterium
CATATTCAATAATTATCTCGACCGGGAAAAACTTTTAAATGACCTCTCACCTATACTGGAATTATGTGAATCAAAAAATTTTGCAAGTACATATTTTGTAGGGACTCGAATTCTCAAACCTCTTTTAATTCGCGCATTGGGGATAGATATCGATAGTGCAAATCCAGATATGGAATGGAATCGATTCTTTTCTCAACTACCTGCATGGGGAGATTATGGGACCCAGGAATTATTTATTTTTAAAAAAATAATGGATTAAATAGTGGATGACAAATCATAACAAAGTGGAGAAAGATATTTCATACCCTGACACAGGAAATGACCTTTGTTTCGAGGTTGAAGACAAAAGCTTCTGGTTCCGCCACAGAAACGATTGTATTCTTGAACTCCTCAAACAATTCCCTCCCGGAAGTGTATTCTTCGATATTGGTGGTGGAAATGGATACGTTGCAAAAGCACTTGAAGATAATGGTTTTCGAACCACTTTAGTGGAACCGGGAAAGTCTGGAATAAATAATGCTATTAAAAGAGGACTAAAAAACGTGATTAATTCCCGTCTCGAAGACCTGGATATTCCGTCTCATTCTCTATCGGCGATCGGTCTATTCGATGTGTTAGAGCATATAAAAAATCCTAATGCTTTTTTAGAAATTATTTCTAGATTCCTGACTACCGATGGAAGATTGTATATTTCTCTTCCGGCCTTCAATTTTTTATGGTCGTATGAAGATGTCTTTGCCGGACATTTTACTCGTTTTTCACTCAAAACAAGTAAAAAAATGTTAATTGAGAATGGTTATACTATTGAATACGCTACTTATATTTTTTCATTTTTACCTTTTTTAATATTTTTAAGCCGAACTTTTCCATACTGGTTGGGAGTAGGTAAAAAAGAGATAGGTAAGAAAAACAATAAAATACTCAATGATCATACGGAACTCAAAAAGAATGGAATTCTAAATAAATTGATTCACAGTATTTTCCAAAAAGAACTTAAGTTCATTCATAAAAAGAAGAAGATGCCAATCGGCAGCACATGTTTATTAATTGCCAGGAAGAATGCCGTTTCCATTACAGGTAAAACACAATGCTAACACCTGGAATTTCCGTTGTACTTTGTTGCTATAATAGTGCAGAAGTAATACAAGCTTCTATCCGTTCTTTATCTGCACAGGACATCCCGGAAGGAATGGGTTATGAATTAATCCTTGTGGATAACAATTGCACGGATGATTCGATTTCTCTGGCACAATCTGCCTGGAAGGATACCCCATTTCCATTGATTATAGTGAAAGAAACGCAACCGGGTTTGATTTATGCTCGAAAGGCGGGAGTATTAAAAGCTCGGTATTCCATTCTTCTTTTTGTGGATGATGATAATATCCTGGAGAATGACTGGGTGAAACGGTTGGTCGAATTATATGATAAATGGCCGGAAGTGGGAGGAATTGGTGGATATAATATTCCACTCTTCGAAGGTGAACTCCCTTCATGGTTTACCAAGTATTCGGGCATGTATGCGTGTACTCCTCCGCATGAAAACCCATCGGTATCGGCTTATAAACTCACTCTTTTCGGTGCCGGACTTTCCCTTCGGACGGATATTGTCCGTTCGATATTTGAATCCGATCTACCTTTATTCCTGGTAGGGAGAACCAATCATACTTTAAAACGGGGTGATGATTCGGAAATCTGTTTAAGAGCAAGATTAATGGGCTGGAAACTCTGGTACGAAAATTCACTAAAACTCAAACATATATTATTAAAAAACCGTGTAAATTGGGAGTACGCACTTCGTGCCAGAAATGGCGGGGGGCATGCGGATATCATATTGAAAATTTATTACGACTTACTGGAAGACAATATTCCTCTTAAATATAACCAATTATCCCAGTATATCGCTTCACAATGGGAAGAATTCTGGAAACTCCGTATCAAATATAATGATTTGATAAACCTTCCAAAGGAAGGAGAACATGCCGCTATGCGATATCACTATCTAACAGGTTTAACCGAAGGTTTCTGGGAATGGGAGAAAAATGAATACAATACAATGCGAGAACGAATTATCCGGTTCTTCTCAAAAAAATAATTTCCGCATCGCACATATTATCCATCCGGTAATTGTAGCGAGTACAAGCGATCTGGTAATCGCTCAACCGATAACATTTGAAACTATGCACCAGGCTCGCGAATTTGCCCATGATTTTGTAGAGGTAGAATTGGTGGCGACTCAATATCATGATGAAGAACGTTTGCCTCTTCCTTCATCTTTTATCCGGGCGCGGGATCTTACTCGTTCAGTTGGAGATGTTCATACCTTTCAGAAAAAGAAAAAACTTGCGATAATCAAAGATATATTCGATGTTTTATATGAGACTTCTACTGCGGACTATCTGATTTATACAAATGTGGATATTGCACTTCAACCTTATTTTTACAGAACAGTCGCTGAATTTATAAAAAACGGCCACGATGCATTTATAATTAATCGACGAACCATTCCGGGACATTACAAAGAATTGGAAGATATACCTCTTATGTGTGCAGAGATTGGCGAATCTCACCCGGGATGGGATTGTTTTATTTTCCACCGTTCCCTTTATCCGTCCTTTAAATTAGGGAATGCTTGTATCGGTACGGATTGGATCGGACGGATGATGATTACCAATATGGCGCCGCTGGCTCGCAAATTCAAAGTTTTTAAGGATTTGCAAATGACGTTTCATATCGGAGATGAGCGTGTCTGGAATTCGGATATATACTCGGATTACGCGGAATATAATAAAGCAGAGTGCGGCAAAACACTACTTGAATTTGAAAAAAAGTATGGCCCTTTGGATCGGAAAGGATTTCCCGGACGATTTTTAAAATGGTTTGAACAACAAGAAAATACGGAATGCTAAAGAATAAAATCGAAAATTCAGGATGTGGAAATGAATCTCGATACAAAGAATAGTGCATTGAAAATAAGGAGTATTATGGAGCGAATGGTATTTATAGGTGGTCCCCCACGAAGCGGGACTACTTTTGCTGCAAAAAGTCTGAATTTACACCCCGAAATCATTACTGCAATAGATGACCATGTGTATGAATGCTGGGGATTGTATTATTACCGTGACCGGGTGGGGCTTGTCGACGATCTGCGTGAAAATCGTCTGGATAAAGAAGAAGCGGCTCAAAAATTGGAATCTTATTTATTCCACGAAAGCTTCCTGATGGGAGCAGCTCCATCGGATAAATTAAAGGAATTCCCTCAACTAACTACTGAGGATAGTAGTTCAACACGATTGGTTCGCTCTGTCAAAGATTCGGGTTTAGTCCGCCATGCTGTTCCGGTTGAAGAAATCCCCAACGATTGGTATTTATGCCTGAAATCACCCGAAGTATCTCATGTTCTTCCTCAACTTTCAGAGAGTTTTAAGGAATCACGGTTTGTTTTGGTTTACAGACCCATTATCGAAATTGCCGAATCAATGTACCGCACAGGGAACATGGTAAAACGGTTCGCTGTTTTTCACAATCGATGGGAGCAGGAATGGGATATGCAAAAAGGATTCATTCCTCCTCCGGGTGTTCCTGCCGAATGGAATGAAATCTGGCAAACGGCTACCCGTTTCCAACGCTGTGCAATGTATGCGGCGTCGTACATTCTGTCGATAATCGACGGCACCAATTACCTTGATCCGAAACAGTATTTCATCTATAATCACGCCAGGTTACGAAACCATCCTGAAGAAATATATCCGAAACTTGCCGAATTCCTCGAGGTTGATCCATCGGGTTTCCATTCTGCATCTTCTTCGATTAACCAGGAGATACCTACTGCCGAACCACAACTACTGCGCGAATATGCAGAAATAAACCGTATCCTGGATTTGGATTCCCTGGAAAAAAAGATTTACCAACTTTCCATTCACAATAAAAATTAATTTGTTGACTATACTTTAATCTCTTTATCACTTAGAAAAAATGATTATCTACTTTGATACAGTTAAACGTAAACGCCCGGTAAATGAAGCGGGTGAACTGGTTAAGCTTGATTGGACTACAAAAAAAATCGAAAAGATAGTTCCAATGTTTCCTCAAAATCCGGAAGTGGAACACGATTCGAATCCGAGAGGAAACAGTAGGGGCGGAAAAGGAATTCTGCTATCTGAAGATAACGAAATCTTTGCAGCTACTTATCATTCGATACATGTTTTCGATCTCGACTTAAACCTTAAACGGATTATTACGAACAATCTCTTTGTCAATATTCACGAAATGTGCTGGGAAGGGAAGCATATTTGGGTTTCTTCTACGGCTATCGATTGTGCGGTGAAAGTCGATAAAGAAGGGAATACTCTTCAAACCTGGTGGCCAAGGGAAGAAAGTCTTCTCCAGGAAAGATTCGGACTGGAACGGATGGATATCGACAAAGAAGCAGACAACCGGCTGAAATTTATCCACGCCGAAATTTCCACGAAACAACATCATACTCACTTAAATAGCGTAATAAAATCAATTGGGAACGGAAATACGTACACTTTCTTGAATAAACAGGGAGCTCTGGTTCAAATGGAACCGGAAACGGCCATTATCATTCAGGATGAAAATTTACGCGGAGGCCACAGCCCGGCAGTGACTTTCGATGGGAAACATGTTATTATATGCAGCAGTATGAATAAAGATATATTGGTTTATGACCTTGAGAGCGGTAACCTGGAGCAGAAGATTCATCTTCCGGGTTTTAAGGAAATCGGAGAATTGCAAAAACAATTTCCCGATCAACCGTTCAATCGGACGATATTTGTTCGGGGTTTGGAGATAATTGATTCCCGCCGAATTCTGGCAGGAATTTCTCCTGCATCCATTCTTGAAATAGATTTAAACAGCGGACATTTAACGGATTTATACCGTTTTAGCGATGATGTCGGCGATGCTGTGCACGGTCTGGTTCATCTCAATAAAACCGGCCTTTCACCCAATCTGTATAATGAAAAAAGGTGATACCATGAAACTACCTCAAAATTCTATATTTATAATTGGTTACCCGCGATCGGGAACTACTCTTTTACAACGGCTCCTGGTAACTCAACCGGGAATATTTTCTTTCCCGGAAACTCATTATTTCTGCGTTATCGAAAAAATCCTGAAACGCGATGAAACAGGAAACATCCTTCCTGAATGTTTCGATAATGTCTTTAAGAAAATCAATGAAAAAATGGAATTCCAATTTACAAGAGAAGAGATAACGACGTTAACGGTCCTATCTGAAAGAAAACTCCTGAGTTCCAAACGTTTTTTTGAATACATTATCAGCCGTTTTTTGTTAAACTTGCACCCTGCTGTGGAGCGAATTAATTCCTATCGATGGATAGAAAAGACTCCAAACCACGCACTCTTTATAGACCGTATTATGGAGTTCTACCCGGAAGCACGAATTCTTCACATCCTCCGTCATCCTGTCCCCTCTGTTTTTTCTCGGAAAATTAAGTTCCCTTTTAACCATGAAACTCCAATTGATGAACTGGCTCGAAGGTGGGATAGTATGCTGGAATCTGTGGAACGTTTTAAGGAGATGTACCCTGGGAATATCTATACCCTCCGCTATGAAGACCTGGTCGAAGATATGGAAAAGGAACTTGCTGTTGTTGCTGATTTTATAGGCATTACCTTTGACTTTTCACTTCTCTCTTATTTTAAAAATAAAGAAAAAAACGGTACAATGATTCTTCCGTCGGAAAGCTGGAAACTCGATGACATTCAACGTGACGTGAGTAATACCAATCTTGCATACAAAGAACGAATTTCTCCCGAAGATGCGCAGATCATTGAAGAAATTACAATAAAAGGGATGAATAAATACGGATATAGACCTTACCATATACACTAGTCTCTATATTCTTAAAACCAATCAAATATGCGGCCATATTCGCCACACTTAACACTTATTTCGCTTCACATTCCGAAATGTGCAGGGCAGAGTTTTCGAAAGGTTCTTGAAGAATTTTTCCCTTCGAGAATTTTCTTTCATTATTTCCAACAGAGGAATTCTCTTCCACAAAAGAATCCGCTTACACCTAATACATGTATTCATGGCCACTTCAACAAAACCAAGGGGTTTGGGGTGGATGATTATTACCCGGAAGCCGAACAATTTATTACAGTACTACGGGACCCTTTGGAAGCAGCAATCTCCAATTATTTCTACTGGAAAACGAAAGCCCGGGCCAACCAATTAAAAAAAGGTATTATTACTGCCGGAAGTGAAGACGATTATAAGGATATCTCGGATTTTTTCCGAATGCGTCCTCGCTCTAATCTGTTGGACTTCATGCCAGGGGAATTAACCTTAGAAAATTACAAGGAAATCATTCAATCTCGATTTGTATGGATCGGATTGGTGGAAAATCTTCAGCCGGGTATAGATGAGCTTGCTCGTATTCTTTCTGTTCCGTCTGTCTCTATTGGACGGCTGAATACTTCGACTCGTGACGAAGAATTGCCGAGAGAGATTGAAGAAGAATTCATCCGGCAAAATGGACTGGAGTTTGAAATTTACAATTATATAACCCATTTTTATCGCAATAATTCTACAAATCAAGAGAGTAGCTAATGTCCAACCAAATTATGTATTTCTCCCGGTTTCGTCCGACCTATGAGATGGGTGGTGGTGCGAGACGAATGACTCAACTCTATGAAATGCTGTTCTCTATTCTGCCGGAAATGCAGCTTATTTCTACCCAAAGAAACGATCGTATCCCGAAAGAAATCAAAAAGAAAATAAAAAAGCTGAGTAACAGGGAGGATTTTTTTGCTCCTACCCGGTGGTCTTTGGGCATTCGCAAATGGAGTAGAGATCATATCGATATGACTTACCGTTTGTTGAAATACTCCAAAATCTGGTTGAAATCGATCAGTGAACTTCCTCAGCTTGATCTGGCAATTATGGATGAACCGATCTATTTTCTTCCATTGTTTAATAAACTAATTAAATTGAATATCCCGGTAATCGGTATTTCCCAGAACATCGAAACACTGGCCTCCGGCCAGGTGAAGGAAAAATGGCTCCTGGATATGCTGATGACTGAATTAAAAATATTGAAGCAATGCCAACTGGTAATAACAATATCGAGAGAAGAAGATATTCTCTTGTCTAACCTGGGCATTCATTCATTGTATATCCCCTATTTTCCGATTGAATCGATTTATAAGCGATTGATTGCCATTCGTGAGAGACGGAAACACTGCGAAAAGGATGGAGTACTGATGGTTGGATCCTCCAGGAATCTTCCAACCCGGTACGGGATGCAAAATGCGGCGTCATTCTGGGAAAAGAACCGGATGGATAAATATTATGGAAAACTAATTATCGGTGGATATAAAAGTGAAACTTTTTTCGATCCGTCACCTTATCCTCTTTCCACGGATTTTCGCGGAACTTTCCCTAATGAAGTTCTGGATGAGCTATTAACAAGAATTAAAGTTTTTCTTTGCTACCAGAAAACAGGGGCGGGCGGGTTAACCCGGATTAATGAAATGCTGATCGCAGGAGTTCCGGTTCTGGCTAATACTCATGCCGCTCGGTCTTATTATAATTTAAAGGGTTTAACTGAATTTCGTGAGTTCGACGATCTGGAAAAGATATTAAACAATCCTCATATCTTCGATAACGAAATACCTTTACCACAACAACCATCGAGTGGACACCTGGAAAGAGAAATAAACCGAATTTTGAAATAAGAGTAAAGTATGCCTTCCAATATAACCTATTTTACGCGGTTTCTACCTTCTTATGATATGGGAGGAGGTTCCCGCCGAATGATGCAGATCTATCACATGCTACAATCCATCATCCCGGAACTTCGGTTGGTATCGAATCAAAGATGTGATTATATAAAGGCTGAAAAATTAGAAATAATAAAAAAACGAAGCAACCAGAAGGGTATTTTTGCTCCGACATACTGGTCTTTGGGGATGAGAAAATGGAGCAACGAACATCAGGGAGTTCTTTACCGGCTTCAAAAACACTCCGAGGAATGGATAAAATCCATCCCTGATCTTTCCAGTCTCGATCTGGTAATCATGGATGATCCGGTTTATTTTTTACCTCTTTTTAAAAAACTGGTAAAACTGGGTGTCCCGGTAATCGGAGTGATTCATAACATTGAAAGCCTGGCGTCTGACCAGGTTAAACCCGAATGGCACTTGAACCTTTTGGAAGAAGAGTTAAAAATCTTGAAACACTGTCGGTTGGTAATCACTATTTCGAGGGAAGAAGATATATTTTTAAGTAATATTGGTATTTCAACCTTATACATTCCATATTATCCGGTTGAACCTATTTTCCGCAGATTGACGGATATCCGGGAAAGCCGTCGAAACACCGAAAAAGATGGTGTTTTAATGATAGGCTCCACGAAAAACCTACCGACTTGCGAAGGAATGCACGGGGTTGCCTCTTTCTGGGAACATAAACGATTGGATAGACTTCACGGGAAACTGATTATCGGGGGTTATAAAAGCGAAACTTATTTCGATGCGTCGTTGTATCCTCAATCGGTCGATTTCCGCGGTACATTAAAAAACGATGCTCTCGATGATATATTAAAAAATATAAAGGTGTCCCTGTGCTTTCAGAAAAGCGGTTCAGGTGCATTGACCCGTATCGCCGAAATGTTAATTGCCGGTGTTCCGGTTCTGGCCAATACACAAGCCGCCAGGTCATATTATAATATACAGGGTGTGATGGAATTCCGGGAATTAGAAGATCTTTATGAAATATTAGCAAATCCGGATAATTTTGAAAGCGAAATTCGATTACCTGACCAACCGGATACAGCTTCATTGGGGATTGAAATAAAAAGATGTGTGAGGTTGACTTCATGATTTCCATCGGTCATATTGTTGTTCCCGCAGAGGTTCCTAATACAAGCGATCTGGTAATCGCTCAACCGATTACATTTGAAACAATGCGAATTGCTTGCGAATTCGCGGGTAAAGGGACTGATGTGCGTTTATTTGCGATTCAATTCAAAGATGAAAAACAACTCCCACTGCCGTACAACTTCACTAAGGGACCTATGTTAACAAGATCGATTAGTGATCTTTACTTATTTCGACGTAAACGGAGTCTTCCTTTGATTAAGGACATCCTGGATCGTTTATATAATGCCTCGGATGCAGAATATTTAATATATACGAATGTGGATATCGCGCTTCAACCTTATTTCTATAAAGCGGTTTCATCTATCATCGGACAAGGTTATGATGCGTTCATTATCAATCGTAGGACCATCCCGGATAAATTCAACCGGGTTGAACAAATATCCAAAATGTATGCCCAGCCGGGTGAGAAGCATAAAGGTTGGGATTGTTTTGTCTTTCACCGTTCTCTTTATCCGAAATTTGATCTTGGCGATGCAATTATTGGAGCGGGATGGATCGGTAGGGTCATGATTACCAATATGGCTTGTTTCGCAACACATTTCCATATTTTTGAAGATTTTCATCTGACCTTTCACATTGGAAATGATAAAATATGGAAAGACCCACAATTTGATGATTATACGGAACACAATAAAACCGAGTGCAAAAAAATTCTTGAATTATTCGATAAAAAACACGGCCCTTTCGACCGCACTTCACTCCCCGGGCGCTTTTTTAATTTACTAAACGATCATGAATAAGGTATTTCAATTCTTTAACCGTTCAAAAAAAATACCGAAAAATCCTGAACTCTTTACTCTTGCTCATATTGTGGAACCTGTAATCGTAGACTCAACCAGCGACCTGGTGGTTGCACAACCTATTACCTTCGAGACTATGCATAAGGCAAAAGAGTTCGCAAATGGTAAAGTAAATGTGGAACTGTTAGCGATACAATTTCATGATGAAGTACAAATTCCACTGCCGGCTTCTTTTATCAGAACACGTAATTTAACGCGGTCTATTATCGATATCCACACTTTCCGTAAATTAAAAAAACTGGCATTAATTAAAGATATTCTCGATGCCTTATATGAAACGACTTCAGCGGATTATATGATTTATACCAATGTGGATATTGCACTAATGCCCTCTTTTTATAGTGCATTAGACCGTATTATACGGATGGGGTACGATGCCTTTGTAATAAACCGGAGAACAATTTCAGATTCTTTTTCATCGATAGAACAAATACCGCAAATGTATGCGGAAATAGGACAGTCACATAAAGGTTATGACTGTTTTGTATTTAAAAGAGAGTTATATCCCAAATTCAAACTCGGTGACATATGTATTGGAACAGCGTGGATTGGGCGTGCATTACTTGCCAATATGGTTGCCTATTCAGAACGGTTTAAAGAATTCCGGGATCTCCATTTAACATTCCATATCGGTGATCCTTGCACCTGGAGAAACGAAGAATTCTCAGACTATTTCCAGGCAAACCTTGATGAATTTCAACGTCTTTTTCAACTAATCGAATCAGAACACGGTAAATTCAAACCGAAACTACGCTCTTATTTACTAGATACAGGCGAAAAACGTATTATCCCAAAATTTAAGTAACTCTCCTTATCAACAGGAGTCGAATATGAAACCTAAAAGTGCCTTAAATAGGCGGGAATTCGTAAAGAAAATGATTTATGGAGGATTGGGCGGAGCTGCAGGAATCGCAGGTTTACACTTTCTAACCCGAAAAAAAACACCGCAGTATAATGTATTGTTGATTATTGCAGATGATTTACGACCGCAACTGGGATGTTATGGGGAAACGCAAATGAAAACCCCGAATATCGACCGCCTGGCATCGCAAAGTATAGTTTTTGATCACTCTTACTGCCAGGTAGCCTTATGTGCCCCTTCCAGAGCATGTCTCTTAACAGGACTTAGACCGGATTCGACTCATATTATCGATCTCAATCATAGGGTAAGCGAAATGGTTCCGAATCATATGACTTTACCGGGGGTCTTTAAAAAAAACGGTTATCTGACACTCTCCGCAGGAAAGGTATATCACCATGGGAATGATGATATGGCTTCCTGGAGTGAGGAACCGTTCAAAATAAAAGGGAAGGATTATTGCTCGGATTACTGGAAAGAAATCGCATCTTTAAATATCAAAAATCACTCCGGTGATGAAAGCTACGGTGGTCCGCCTTTTGAGAAAACAGATGTCCCGGATAATTTCTATAAAGATGGAAAAGTAGCGGATTATGTATGCAAGCGATTGACTAAGATTAAAAATAACCCGTTTTTCTATGGGGTGGGATTCATTAAACCTCATCTTCCTTTTAATGTTCCCCGTAGATATTGGGAGATGTATGACCCTTCCTCTTTAAAACTTCCTTCTAATTCTAAACCTCCGGTCGATGCCGCAGAATTGTCTCTTGCCGATTTCCAGGAACTTCGAAAATATTATGGAATTCCCGAGGAGAAGCATTCGCTTGTACCGGAGGAAATGACCCGCCAATTAATACATGGTTATTATGCTTCGGTTTCGTTTCTGGATGCACAGGTGGGACGGGTACTGGATGCTCTTGAAACTTCGGGACTTAGTAAAAATACGATTGTGATTTTATGGGGGGATAATGGTTTTAAGTTAGGGGAACACGGCAATTGGTGTAAGCATTCGAATATGGAAGACGATACGCGGGTTCCGTTGATCATAAGAGTACCGGGGCTGACCGACCGTGGAAGACATTCCGGAGGTTTTGTGGAATCAGTGGATATATACCCTTCACTCTGCGAATTATGCGACCTGGATTTACCGAATCAAAATATGGAGGGCACAAGTTTTGTTCCTCTATTAGAAACCCCGGCCCGATCATGGAAAAAGCGGTATTCAGTCAATACCTCCGGGGGAAATCATCGTTGTTGAGAGGCACAAAAATAGGATATGCGATACGAACCTCACAATTCAGGTATATCGAGTGGAGAGATTACAGAAAAGGTAAGTTGAAAGAACGGGAACTTTATGACCATAAAATCGATCCGGGTGAAAATATCAATGTGATTTCCGATCCTCGATATAGAGATATCATTCCTGAACTTGAGAAAATGATGAAAAATGGATGGAAAGGTGCTAAACCGGATTGATTTCTTTTTTTTCACTTCATAAGGGTGTATAATAAACGCATGAATACTCAAAATCGTCAAAACAAACAAATGGAATTTTATGAAACATCTTGCCGCTATTTTAAAGCGCCTGGCCCTGAAAATACTCGAATGGTAATGGAATCAGTAGCTTGCCGCGCACCTGAATTGGGAATTCGAAATATCCTTGTGGCGACAAACACAGGGAAAACGGCTTTTGATGCTCTGGATATTCTAGGCCCTGCTTACCGAATTTTTGCGATTACTCACGTGACTGGTTTTAAAGAACCGAACCACCAGGAATTAACTCCTGAAATTCGCAAAGAACTGGAAAAGCGAGGCGTTACAGTTTTAACATGCCAGCACGCTTTCGGGGGTATCGGACGAGCTGTCAGAAATAAGTTTGCTACTTATCAAGTAGATGAAATCATCTCAAATTCGTTGAAGATATTCGGCCAGGGTACGAAAGTGGCTATCGAATTATCATTAATGGCAACCGATGCGGGACTCATTAATGCAGGTGAAGATGTGATCTCAATCGGCGGCTCAAATAAAGGCGCGGATACGGCACTTGTCATCCGCCCCGCCAATAGTTTTAAGTTTTTTGACCTTTTTGTCAGAGAAGTAATTTGCAAACCCGGTTACCTTACAAAAGGGTGAAAGGTTTCACGCAAATCGCGAACTCCTTGTAAAGCGACTCTGTCTTTTAAATCGACGGCGACTACGTCTCCCTGCTTATTAAAGCGGTATTGTTTCCCTGTATGGGGTCCAATAATCATCATCGATCGAGTTCCCTTGTATTCAAAGTAAGCCTCCGAATACCTGATTTCATTTCGTTTTGGATCCACTGATTGAGGCATAGAGTGGGAACTATATACTCTCCCGGCTGATGGTACGGATTGCATTTGCTGCCTTTTATTTCCACAACAAGACATTGTAAACCTCCATTAAACTATTTTTCGATTTGACTATTTGCTTCTATGGGAGTATTCATATTTAACTTTTCGGGGTTAATCTCATCCTGGTAATACACCCGGATTGGTTCATGCGTACCGGGATCAGACTCCCCGGAACGGGTTGTCATCCGTTCGAGAAGTATGGCTCCTGCTGAAAATGAAAGCCATAACAAGATGCGTTCTTTCCAATCGGTTTGAAGGAAATATGCGGCGGGAGCGGATACCCATAAACTTAAACAATAAAAACAATCGAGCAATTTTCCCCAAAACCGGTTCCCGGCAAAACGGCGAATATGAACAAATATATCCCATGGCCCATCTTCTGCCTGGAATAGATGAGTTACACGCCAGACACTTAAAATTCCTAAGATTAATACATAATAACGGGACATCATTCCCTCCCAACACTTATAAAAAACGAACCATCTCTAATTTACTTAAAATATCGTGTTTAAATGAAAAAAGCGGACCTGCCGCAAACAGGATATAAATCCCAATTCGCGGCAGGCCCTTGTTTTTTGAATGATCCTACTGTATTTTCTGGTAATAATTTTTTATTTTATGGGACTCGAACCAGGAAGCTGTATTCGCTGTAATTGGAATATATACTATCGGAGTAATGGCAACTGACGATATTCCGCTTATAAGTGTAGAGTTTAAGCATATAACAACAAGTTTGAGGGAAGGCTTCTCTTGCTTTCACGCTTAATCGAATCGTTCCGCCGTACCAGTGAGGAGAAGTTGCACCCTGGCCGAGAGCAGCACCGTATCCAGGCCCCACTTGCACTGCTGCTGGAGCATATGATACGGGTGTCCCTGAAGTTAATGACCATGCATCCAAACTACTATCCAATAAATCAATAGTGAGATTCTCACCATAATTGGAATGCAATGTATACTGCATGAGGTGCCCCTCCGGATCATGGGCTGCAAAATCCACTTGAAGGGTGTCGGTGTCATTGATCTGATTTTCAGAACATGGGGTTATTTGGGATTCTGTCCCATCTGGATGAATAATCTTTATGGAAATGAAAGCGGACTCTGGCTCGGAAGTGCACACATGAACTGTTCCTGAACCGCAGGCGTGACCTGCTGCATCGGGTGAACCTGTTAATACACGGTTATCAGTGGTTAAAACGATATTATTATCATTCTCAGTTCCACACTGGTGAAGTACCTGGGGAGAGATCGCCGAAGCGACAAGGTGACCGCCAACCAATTTGTAACTTTTGGCGCGGAGTTTATAAGTTCCATTTGCAAAATAGGTTTCGGTATTCCATAAGAGTAATAGGTCCTTATTATTCATCCACCAATGGGTTGCCCCAATATTGAAACCATTCAAGGTTTCAAAATACCGGCGGGTCTTGATCACACTTTTACCGTCGATAGATTCGAGTGGGAAAGAGACATAATAGGTATGGTAAGGTGGGACTAAAGGTCCGCCAAGGGGAGGGCCGAAGTAAGACCGGGAAAACCCAGAACATGAACCGGGTGGCAAAGGTTCCCAATTCCCTGTGCCGGTATCAAAATATTCGAATTCGTAGTAATCGGCATCTGCTCCATCTCCGAACTCACCCCAAATGGATACGGAACCGGCAAAAGGACGATCATTGGAATTTGAAAACGATGCGGGGTCTGCAAGGTTGGCGGGATTATAATACCCTATTGGCGTAAGTGGAGCGTCGAGGTTGCCTCCAATAGAATCGAGAGTGCTACTGCATGCATGAGTAAGTAATAGGCAGTTGCCTTCGGGTTCTTCACCGCAATTTATGGGGCAGCCTTCCGTTGTATACAGATTCACATGTGTATTGGTGGAGATATTCCAGCGGGTATCGAGCCATCCTTCATTTAAAATTACTTTTTCTTTGACTTCGCAGAATTGAGTGACCTTGAAATTAATATCAGGGGTGCAATCCCTCCACGGCCACCAGGGCCACCAGGGCCAGATGTGATACTTTTCCAGTTCGGGAATCAACGGAAGTTTCTGCTGCAAGGGTTTTTGAATTTCGGATAAAATCGTGGGGAGTTCATTTCCCAGAGCTGCAATGGATTTTTTCCGTGCAGACGGAGGGATTAGATACGAATTGTCTCCGAGTAATTTTTCAAATATCCTTAGATCAGGCTTGGGTTGGGGTCGTGGGATGTTTGTCAAGCCGGGTACTTTCTGTAATGCTTTGAGAATATGTTCGGCCATATCGGTGTCCAATACCCAGTGATGATGATACCACCACCACCAGGGTCTCCACCCACAACACCAGCGGAACTTAATCGTAAAATACCCATTATGATCGGTTACAGCACAACCGACTTGCTGCCTGCTGTGCCACCACCACCACCAATCGACATCGTAAGCACATACGGTTGCATCGGGTATGGGGCATCCGTCGGGTGTTAATAAATGGCCGGTAATAGTGAACCACCTGCACCAGATTAACCACCACCGCCAATAATACGACGGAATTTTGATCCGGGGCAATTCCAGTTTGGGTTTATTCATCCATTGACTCAACGGGATACTTAACGTAAGCGTATCGAGTCCATACATCTCCTCATCATCGACATCATCAGGTCCAACCATTAATTGAAGTGCGCCGGGGTTCTGATCGAACTCGAAACGCACGATTTCCTTTGCATCCTTTCCCATGGTGATGATTTTTGAATAATTTTTTCCTTTCTTATCCCGGAGTACCACTTTCAATTTCTTCTCGGGATCGAACTCTTCGACCTCTGAAGCATCCAAGGGTACTGCCAGATAGAATTTTCCCTTTAAAATATCAGGCATGATTTACCTCCATGAAACTGTTTTGATTATTTATTTAAACAGCTAATTTATTTAATTATCTTTTATGGTTTTTCTTGTGTTGACGTTGTGTTTTTTTTAAATAACGAAATGATTCCCAGGACGACTACGCCTGCTGCTGCGACAAGTGCAACTCCACCCCATAATTCCCTCGAAGCTTCGAGAGCAAACCGTGCGGCTACCCATCCGACTAAAAACGAACTCAAACTTAATTGAAGCGCATTCAATGGATTAATTTTCCCTATATTATAATCAGGTTCATTCTGTCCAACGCTGACATTTACGGGGTCTGTGGGTTCCGATTTCAATTCCATAGCATTTTCAATAAGGTGTGACACATTACCGGGAGAAACGATATTCCATTTATCTCCACCGGAATGTTTTTCAATATTCAATGAATAACTTTTTGG
>JAKAGC010000547.1 GCA_021817755.1 Acidobacteriota bacterium
TAATTTACTAACGGCTTTACATCGTTCAAAAATCCTCAACTTATGCAGTATTTTTTATTATCCCGGAGGCCACATCATGTAGCGCCCGCCAAGTAAGTGGATATGGAGATGATAAACTGTTTGACCGGATTTAGGGCCGGTGTTAATAACGGTTCTGAAATCGGAAATTCCTAATTCTCGTGCCACGCTGGAGGCTACAGTGAATAAATGTCCCATTAAACGTTCATCATCTACTGCTTTCAAATTTTCGAAATGTTTTTTGGGGATCACTAATATATGGAACGGTGCTTGTGGATTTATATCTTTAAATGCTACAGCATCCTCATCTTCATAAAGCAACTGAGTGCCTGCTTTTCCCGATGCAATTCTGCAAAATATACATTCTCCTGTATACACTGCCTACTCCTTTTTCCGAATGCGAACAAATCCCTGCATCCATTTTCATTAACAGAATTTTTGACAGCACTACTCATTATATAAATTTTTTCCTAAATTTTCAAGATATATCAAATTTTAAATTACCCTGTTTTCTATTTCCCTACCATTTCTAACAATATTTCGAGAGTAACCTCGCTTCCGAGTATTACACCTCCTGTGTCCAAAGCTCGGTTCCAGCTTATATTATAATCTTTACGATCAAGTACAGCCGTAGCTTCGATTCCTACACGGGTTTTTCCTTCAAAATCCTTAATTTGTCCTAATATTTTAAAATTGATATCAAGTGATTTTGATACTCCATGCATCGTTAATGTCCCATGTGCAATATATTCATCACCTTTTTTCTCTACACTGTTACTCTTATAAGTCGCTTCGGGGTATTTTTCAACCTCGAAAAAATCTGCGCTCTTTAGATGAATATCACGTTTTTCATTCCCCGTATCGATGGTAGCCACTTTCACCGTAGCTGTAACCGTTGATTTTGTGAAATCTACAGTATCCGCCATAATAGTTACGGAAAAATCATTAAAGTGACCATTTACCTTGCTCACTACCATATGACGTATCTGGAATGAGATTGATGAATGTGCCTTATCGGCATCAAACTGTTGAAGTCCCAATCCATAACTCACTAACATAAAAATTGACAGTAAAAATATTATCGAATGTTTAATCATGGTTATTCCTCCTAAATTTCGTAATGATAATAAATATATATAGAAAAATGTTTTTTTCAACTAGCTTTTTTAGATTATTGATTTATTAAAATTTTCCAGAACTTTTTATTGGGAATTGAAAATTTCATTTTACAGGCGTATTATAATTTGTATAAGGTAAATAGTATGACAGATTTGGTATTAGAACTTTCTACATTTCCTGATTTTTCCACATTCCAGCGCTCCCTTCTCTCCCCTATTATCGCATTTCGTACACTATCCGATAAACAAATCGAAACCATTACCCATTCGTTAGTCAAAAAAAAAGAAAAACCAAAAGAAAAAAAACCATCAATTTTTTGCGCTCAATGTAACCAAGAAATTACTTCACAAGATGCTATAATTGCAATATTTGGTAAACATAAACATTCTTATTACAATCCCGCAGGTATCCAATATGAAGTCGGATGTTTTTCAAATGCGAAAGGGTGTTTTAATACAGGTCAACCTACCCTTGAGTTTACCTGGTTTCCGGGTTATACATGGTGCTATTCAATGTGCAGTCAATGCATGACACACCTCGGTTGGTATTATCAATCAAGTCAAAATGGATTTTACGGATTGATTATAAACCGCTTAACCTCTTACAATTAAATTCAAAATAATAAGTATTTGGAAAAAAAGTTGATAGTGGTTTATTTTTTCTATCTACAATGCGTTCTATGGTCACATTTTTAGACTCTTTACAATTGGGTGTTTTAGAGATACAATTTCCCCTTGATTCAAAAATTCCACAAAATAAGCGAGGAAAACATGAAATCGTCCCGTTTCAATCCTTTAAAATGGTATTTTACTTTTTGGTTAATTTTATTTCTGTTTACAAGCTTTCCTATGGCCCAGGATAAAAAAGAGCTGGATTCCGGAAGAGAAGATTTCAAAGGTGCATGGCGATTAAAATTGTTAAAGGAACGAGAACTCAAAGATGAGGAGTTTAAATCATCGCCGAGGTCGCCAATGGCTGGAAAAGCCCGTTTTACTATTCCTGTCAGTCAAAAAATCGCCTATGTGTTGGAAAAGGATTATGAAGTAGAAGTATCAGATAAAGACAGCGACCTTGTTATGTTCGTTATTAAGGAGCAAAATGGGAAATGGATATGGGAACGCCGTGCACCCGGAATACAATGTCTCTCTATGGGAAATCGTATCGATCCAGGTCAAGCTATCCCTCCATCATCGGAAATTCGGACAGGATTTTGCATCTTTGATGTTTATCCAACCAAAGATGGATTGGTTTTAATCGAATTTGATCCAATGCGGCGTGAATTGCAGGATTTTGTTCAATTACGTTACTTTGAACCCAACGTCGAGTATGCCGTTCAAGCAACCCTTGAAAAATATTCTGACCCTATCAAAATGAGTTTCCCTACCAGTCAAAAACTAGAGAAATTCTATTACCGTTATGCCGCCATTCATTTTAGAATAAAAGGAAAAGAGTATAAGTTAAGCGCTTTTAAAGACAAATTGGACTCCCCCGAAGGTGAATCCATATTATTTATTCCCTTTTCCGACCTAACAAGTGGTGATGAAACTTATGAAGTCGGACGTTTTCTTGAAATACCTGAACCCCAGTCTCAATCATTTATCCTTGATTTTAACCAGTGTTTTAATCCCCTCTGCAATTATTCCCCGGCTTATAATTGCCCCGTCCCCCCATTAGAAAATAACCTTGACGTAGCGATTCCAGCAGGGGAAAAAACGTATCCGCACCAATCGCACTCCCCTCATGGTGTGTAGAACCAGTGGGAAAACCTCTTTATTGCTCTCCTTATAAAGGAATTATTATTTTTTTAAACCGCCGATGTTCTGTAGGGTGTTCATCATGTAATGTCGCCGCTCATCCACTAAATACGAAGGGGTTATCTCAAGATTGGATTTCCCAATTCTTCCCATTACTCAAAACCTATTCTATTCCCCCATATATAACTTGGACCGGTGGTGAGCCTTTTCTCTCGCCAGAGACTTTATTAAAAGGCGTTGAACTCGCATCTCAAGATGATTATCACTCCGAAATTCTGACTTCTGGGATTTGGTATCATCAATCTCCCAACCTACTTCATGCATTTTCAGGAATAAAAAATCTTTCCATTCGAATCAGTATAGATGCAGAACACCAGGATAAAATCCCCGTTTCTCATATCATCGAATTAATTGGAAACGCGATAGAACTAAATATAGAAATCGCGTTTACAATTCGTCGCATACCCAGTACCCCTGATCCAGTTTTAACTACATTGGGAGAAATCCAAAAAGTATTCCCCCATTTTTTCCATTTAAACCGTTCAAAATCAAGATGGATTCATTTTATCCCCCATATTCCTATGCCATTTGATAATCCTCTTTCTTTTTCTTCCCTTAAGGATATTCCCAAAAACAATAAAAAGAAAATCCCTACAATATCTACTCCCACTCAAAAACAAAGAAAACCATGCCGGATGGTTTATAGAGATTTCGTAATCGGAGAAGATGGATTATTATATCCATGTTGTGGTTTTTTTAGTTTACCTAGTGAACTCCGAACTAAAATTGCCTATGGTAATCCATTAAAGGAATCATTTCCATCCATTATGAAACGTAGGGAAGAAAATCTTATATTCCAATTTATAAAAGCAAAAGGGCCTTTTCAATTTGGATTAAAAGCAGGTTTTCCCATTGAAGAACTCGAA
>JAKAGC010000016.1 GCA_021817755.1 Acidobacteriota bacterium
ATAAAAGTTGGAACAAACCCCAACCCGTTCCGTTCTGCATACTCACGGCCTTTACGTTCTAACCAACGGCATACCCCTTCCAGTTTGCTTCGGATAATAAACAATTGATTACGGTAACCTGCCAATGTCATAAATCCATCAAGGTAACTTTCACTCTTATTAAATGACGAACTATCCGAGTTGAACATGGCCAGTTTCACACCATGAAACTCTGCGGCATTCCTAAAAGATTCTCTGGTTCTGGTACTGTCTTCAAGGAATACTTCATAAATTCCAAAATTCTTTTCATTGATCCTGAACCGATCCAGTGTTTCCTGATCGTTTGATTTCCAGGCTTCCTTTAATATACGCGTTTTCTCGAAAATATACTTTTTTTCATCAATGGAGAGGTCCGATGCTACGCATAGAGACCTCTCCTTAAAAACATTTTCACCCATGGTAAATACCTCCTTTTTCCTTTTCGCCGGGCTTTTTCGGTCTTATATAAATAAAATTCGATGTGCATTTTTAATGCCTATTGTATAAAAAAGTAGAGATGAAGTAAAGACCAAAATCAAAAAAAATAAAACCCTTTTACCCTGTTTTTTCGAGGTTGACCATGTTCTGGTTTTCTCGTATAATGGAACTATGACAGAAAACAAATCTTATAACATCGAAAAATCCCTGGAAGATCTGCTTAAAATGAAACATGAATCCGAAGGTGATCTCCGGGTAATAAAAGTCGAAGAATATAAAGGCGATTACGAAGATTATCCCACCTCTCTTTCCGCTGAAGTAAAAAAAGTCTACAAAGATAAAGGAATTGACCGCATCTATTCCCATCAAGCAGAGGCTATTCAAAAAATCCTTGAACGAAAACATGTTGTGGTTGCAACACCTACAGCATCGGGGAAGACCTTAATTTATAATACAGTCACTCTTGATGCATTAACGAAAAATCCATCGGCACGCTCCCTATACCTTTTTCCTACAAAGGCTCTTTCCCAGGATCAATTGTCCGAGCTATTCGAATTAAATAAAGCGATGGGTGATAACCTTGGATTATTCACATATGATGGTGATACTCCCCAGAGCACCCGTCAGGCTATACGTAAAAAAGCCCAGATTGTAATCACCAATCCTTATATGCTTCATTCAGGCATACTCCCTCATCATACCAAATGGGTGAATTTGTTCGAACATCTTCACTATGTAATTATCGATGAATTGCATTATTATACCGGAGTTTTTGGTTCTCATATGGCGAATATTATGCGCCGGTTGAAACGGATCTGTAATTTTTACGGATCTGATCCGGTTTTTATAATGTCTTCCGCCACAATATCCAATCCCCAGGAATTGGCAGAAAAGATTATTGAAGAAAAAGTGGAATTGATAGACAAAAGTGGGGCCCCACGAGGAGAAAAATACCTGGTATTCTTTAATCCGCCAATAGTAAATAAAGAGTTGGGAATTCGCCGTTCATATGTACTTGTTGCCCGTCAGGTAGCAGGGATTCTTCTTAACAATAATTTGCAAGTGATCACTTTTGCTAATTCCCGGCTTATCACTGAAGTGTTAGTCAAATATCTAAAAAATGATTTTGAAAAGAATGTAACGGATACAGGCAAAATCCGAGGTTACCGCGGCGGTTATCTTCCACAGAAACGAAGAGAAATAGAACATGGACTTCGGCAAGGAGATATAAAAGCGGTTGTTTCTACCAATGCACTTGAATTGGGAATCGATATCGGTTCCCTGGATGCGGCTATTCTTGCTTCTTATCCGGGTACGATTGCTTCAACCTGGCAGCGTATTGGGAGAGCAGGGAGGCGGTGGGGAAAATCCATCGGTGTACTTATTTCGTCTTCGTCTCCTGTGGATCAGTTTATTGCTAATCACCCGGAATATTTCACGGGAAAGTCACCGGAAATCGGGCGTGTGAATCCCGATAATCTTTCGATCCTGATCGAACATATCAAATGTGCTTCATTCGAGCTCCCGTTTGTACGCGGGGAGTCCTTCGGAGCGGAAGACCTCAATGAAATTCTGAACTATCTATCAGAGAATAAAGTGTTATTTCAGAATAAGGATAAATGGTTCTGGACAGAGCAGGGTTATCCCGCGGATGCGGTTAGCATAAACCGAGTCTCCTCCGATAATTTCGTTGTTGTTGATCGCACGGATACTGAGCGTGTAATCGCCGAAGTGGATTTTTCTTCTGCCCTCGAAACCCTGCATCCTAAAGCTATTTATATGTTGGAATCGGAGCAATATATCGTAGAAGAGTTCGATTATGAAAACCGAAAAGCATTTGTTCGTAAATCCAATTCGGATTATTACACTGATGCAATAACTTATACAAAGATTGCTATATTGGATGTATTCGATCAGAATCAATTGGATAAATTTGATATTTTCTATGGGGATGTTCATGTCTATTCGCAAGTAGTAGGGTTTAAAAAATTGAAATTTTTTACCAATGAGAATGTCGGAGCTGGTGATCTCCAACTTCCGCAGCAGGAAATGCATTCCACAGCATTCTGGATTACAATAAAAAATTATTGCCTGGAAAATATTTCGATTTCGACGGAAGAAAAAATCGAAGCAGTTTCCGGTTTAGCGTATTTGATACGTCATATCTGCGCTGTCATTCTCATGTGTGATGTTAAAGACCTGGGGGTTGCAGTAGAGGACAATATCACTAAAACTGAGATTAACCGCAGTACAATAAAAAAGCACTCAGTTGCTTCAGATAGTAGTATTTTAAGAGAATTCGAACCCAATATCTATATTTATGATAGCTATCCCAATGGTATTGGATTTTCAGAGGTGCTTTTTTCAAGGTGGGAAGAGTTACTGGAAAAAGTATTGACAGTAATAAAAAGTTGTAATTGTGAACGGGGATGCCCTTCTTGTGTAGGTCCTCCTATTCGAAGCAAGGATAATCATAAAGAGGCAGCCAGTTATATAGTCAGTGTTTTATTGGATAAAGTCTATCACTGATTTTTCTTTCAAATGATAATATATTGATAGTATGAAAAAAACAAACCGCGGGAGCAAGTTATAGATGTCTTTATATGACTTACTACCCGCGGTTAATCAGTACTTAATTAAGAATTATGAAATTCGATTTATAAGGTTTTTATAAACCACGCGGCAGTCCAATAGAGTGTTTTGTCGTAATCTTCGGGGTAATAATCGGAATTAAATTCATGGTCCGTATCCAGCATGATTAATTTTTCAGTCCCGGTGTGGTATTTCATGTACAATTCCCCACTATAGGGTTGAGGAGAAACAATGATGTCCTGAAGACCACCTATATACATGAATGGACCTTTATAGTTTTTGATTTCGGCGATTGGATCTATTGAGTAAACATCCTGGAAAAAGCATTTCCCCAGGTCGAAGTTACCGTAGAAAAAGGTTTCGATCCACACGGGAACGATTAAGCTTCCACCATCAGGAAGATTGAGACCTTCTCTCATCTTTTCTTTTGTGCATAAAAATTCGAACGTTGTCGGAGGGTTAGCTACTGCGGACCAAACCGTTACGGCTTTTACACGTTTATCTCTGGCTGCGGCAATACTGGAAACCAATCCCCCCTGGCTATGGCCGACTAATCCCAGGTGTTCGCAATCTACTCGATTCCGTAAATTCTTCTGTACATAATCAATAGATGCGCTTACGTCAGAAATCTGTGTTGAAAAGCATAGCATATTAAATGTTCCGTCACTGGCTCCCGAACCACGATAATCAACGCGTAAAGTGGCGATTCCTTGTTCGGCAAGAAATCTGGATAAACGATCATAATAATATTCTCCACCGGTTCCTGGAACTATTTTATAAAAACGATCTTCACCAAAACCATTAAATGTAAGAACTATGGGAGGTTTTTGAGGAGTAGCGGGAATCACTAATGTAGCGACAAGATTCATCCCTTCATTTTTAAATGTTACTACTTGTTGATGATAGGTATAGCGAGGTCCTACAGTTTGAATATACTGAAAAATTTCTTCTACTGAGGCATTCTTACTAATGTTTCCTTTTCCAGCCATCCAACTCACACTGAGCACTACTACCGCGATCATTAAAATACTTTTTTTTAGATACATAGATATCTCCTTTTTTAATTTTTTTTCATTCTATTTTTTTACTATTTGCTATTAAAGAATACATTTTTGAAGTGGAAAAGTGAATGAACTGTTTTTGCATTTTCAAATAAGGATCTTGATTTGTAACCTAATAATTTTACTATGCAGTAATACTATTGTCAATATTTTGTTAGCGAAATATATAATTAATCCTGTTTTTTGTATAGGATAAATTTACTTAAATCTCTATCTGTCTTATCCAGGTTTGTGACCTTCCTACTTTGAATAAAACTCGAATATAACCAAATACGTTTAATTTCTTCCCATCTTTATCCATTTCCAGTTGACAATTGTAAATACTACCATTGTGAGGATCCAGAATTTTTCCATCTTTCCATTCTGTTCCTTTTCCTTTGAATCCCCACATAAATTCCATGCCGAGAATCGGTTTATTATAAAATTCTCCTTTACATTTAAGGCATTTTGGATTCGGCGGTACATTCGGTTTAGGAAATATTTTTACAATTTTACCTTTTAATGTACCATCAGATGTTAAATATATCTCGACTATTGATTTTGTTTCACCTGTTTTATCATCAATGGTTTTCCAATATCCTACCGGCGTATCAAAAGCGATTGGTTGATCTGTGGTTGAGAACATTGAGGGGCTTAGCAAAAACGTCAATATTAAAATAAAAATATTCATCTTAATTTTCATTTGAATTACTCCTTATGAAAATATGATACACTAGTTTTAATAGGAAAAAAAGAGGGTGTAAAAAATGAGATAAAAGGAAGAGATGGGCTCCTTTTTTAAAGGAGCCCAATATTTTGTGAAATTAATACTTACAACGGTAAAATGTTTATTTTAATAGATTTCTTAACTTGATTACCGTTCTTATTTACAACAAAAACCAGGTCATAATTTCCTAAGAACCCAGGTCCAGGATTCCAATAAAATTTGCCGGTTCTACTTTCGAGAGTTGATCCAATGGGTAAAGCAGCGGGTTTACCGTTCATTAACATTGCACCGGATACAACTCCGGGAAGATCGATAACGACTCGTTTTAATTCTTTTATTTCAATTTCGGTTCCATATTCAGCCAATTTAATGGATTCATTTCTCTCCATTCCAGTGGATTGAATGACAAAATTGTCTTTATTCTCTTCATCAAAACCAATAGAATAATTTACAGGAGAATTGTCTTCCGGTAATTGATCGAAATCTTCCGGTATGTAAAGGGCGGCATTCGAACTGGAACTTGAAGTGTTCTCAATAGAGAAGAAACGGCTTCCGATCCCACCGGCATTTCCTCCATTATCAGTAGCAACCCAAAAAATTGAATGGATTCCATTATCATATTTGGTGGTATCAATTGAATAATATCCTGCTGCTCCGTTGGAGTTATTATACCCAGGGAAATATTCAGCAATATCTGAACGATAGATATTATATTTAGGTGAACCAATCACTACTCCGTCCACATATACTTTAATAGTGGAACCTGATGTAGCAATCGTGTTTGGTTGTGGGGTCAGTACCCAGCCCCAATTGATGAAACTTTTACCTGAGGCTGTTCCTCCTTGCAATGGGGTATCGAGTGCCCCGAAAGGAGTTGTCATGTTTGCATTATCGCAAGTAAAAGTAGAACTCCCAAGTGTAACTTCGTGTCCTTCCAGGTCCGTTGCTTTAGCAATCAAAGTATATGTACCGTTTCCACCACCAGGTAGGAAATGACTTAGCAACATATAGCCCCATCCTGCTTTATAGTTCAATGGGTAAGTGGGAAATACAGCCGCAACATCGGGTCGTGCACCTTCAATAAAAATAGCATCTCCAATATATAGATGGCTTCCGTATTGATCCACATAGATTTTTACATTTTGAATTCCGACATCATCTACAGCCCATCCTGTTACCGGGATACTACCATTTAAAGATGCTCCGGCTGCGGGAGTTGCGAATTCACCCTGAGGAGAGGATGATTGTGCATAAACTGTAACCAGGATGTCGATGGTTTGAGGAGAATTTGTGGCATTGGAGTCTGAAATGGTTATGGTTCCACTATAAGTTCCAGCTTCCAGGTCGGTTGGATCTAAAGACACAGTTATCGGGGTAGTATTTGTACCGGAAGAAGGGCTAACTGTTATTCGGTTAGAACTGGTTGTTGATGTCCAATTTAATGTTCCTTTCCCGGTATTAGAAACCGTCAAAGATTGTGAATCGGTTTTATAACTTCCCGATGCACCATAATTAAGAGATGTCCGGCTTAGTGAGATGGTCGGTTTTTCTACTGACCCGGTTTGAACTTCAAAAAATTCGAAAGAATTAAGATAAGAAGATGCATATGAATATGGACAATAAAGGAAAAATATATCAAAATCACCGCTTGCACCCGGAGTTAATGCTGTATCGGTAGTACCGGATCCATAATTGTAGGAAGAACCATCGACATACGTAAAATCAACATCTTCGACATAGTTATCGGAAGCCAAAATACAAAAATATACACATGTGAAATATGTCAAGTATTTCGTGCTACTGTTTTTAATAGTTCCATCCAATTCTAAATATCCAAGAAAATTGGATGTATAAGGGCCACTGGAAATAGAAAGGGAAGCATTGGTTTTTGTGCAGGTATATGTTTCATAATCGACGTAAAGTGAGTAACTGTACGCCTGGCTGTAACTTGCATCAACATATACCTGGTAATATCCAATCTCATTTGTATATAGTGCATTTGTGAATAATCCTGTTGCAGACAATTTTACATTACTTCCTCCATGTGCATATGAATAATCGGTTCCAATTACATTTCCATATACATCACTGATTTCCACATAAATTTTGATGAAATTTGCATATGAACTTCCTGTATTTTTGATTGCTCCAAATACAATACAACCGCCGGATCCATCATTTTTTATTTGACTGTTGTACTGTGTTACTATATTCACTGCTGAAATAGTAGCATCGGAAGGTGCATTCATCGCTTTTAAAGTACTCAATTCACTGGAAATCCTTTCTCTGTCCTGAAAGAATCTCTGTTTTTTTTCAATTTGACGGGAATCGTCCAATGTAGCTTGTTGGAGCTGAGAATCATTTCTGTGTACATTACCGGTAAAAATCTGGGTTTTAGAGAAGATATTACCGAAAATCAGAAGGGTGATAAACATAATCATAATTAATTTTTTCATGCGTTTCTCCTTTTTTTTGTAATTTTTATTATAAAAAACTAATATGCTGTAGTCAATGAGTATTAATACTTATTTAAAGGAAATGATAAAAATAAGATACAAAGAAATGGTTGTTTACAAAAAGAATTGAAGTATTTTTTAATACCTATTGACTTCAAATTCAATTCGTAATATATTCTTAACCTAAAAAATACTCATATTGAAGGATATATCATGGAATGGAAAGCAAGTCATATATTAGTGAAAGATCGGGCCCTGGCAGATGCGATATTAAAGCGCGTTAAACGAGGCGAAAATTTTGGCGGTCTTGCAAAGGAATTCTCTATTTGCGGAAGTAAATCACAGGGAGGCGACCTGGGATGGTTCGGGCCAGGAAAAATGGTCCCTAAATTTGAAGATGCTGTAAAAAAATTAAAGACAGGTCAGATTAGCGGACTTGTTCCCACGCAATTTGGATTTCACATAATAAAAAAGACCGGAGAAAAAGATTAGCTTCATTTTATTAAAAAAGCTGTACTAATTTTTTTCTATTTCCCGTTATTTAAGAAAAAAAATTAATACTCGTGTTCTCTTTTCCATTGGCGGTATCTTTTCATATATTCTTCAGCCGCACGGAGATGGTCCATAGATAATGCTTTAGCAAGTGAAACAATAAAATATCTCAAATCTCCGGCTTCCTGAAATTTTTCAAATTGTTCCATTTCAAGTGCAATAAGATCTCGTTCAGCAATACCGGTTTGAGATGCCAGATCATTTATACTTAAACCTTTTTTTTCTCTTACCATTTGGAAAACCAAACCGTTAACCGGAAGATTTTCAAGGGAATGGGTTCCATTCTCTTTGGGAGGTTCTGGAATTGATTTTATTTCAATAGGAGTTTCAATAGTAGCAGGTGGTGTTATATATTCGACATGATTTTCTGATTCTTCTTCATTGCTTAAAGTGATAACGGGTTCAATTTCTTTTTCCGGTTCAATTTCATTCGTTTGTTCTATTGATATAGGAATATGATCTTCTAGAGAAACACGTTCTTCCCAGTCTGTTTCCGGAACATATTCGACTAATGTATCTTCTATTTCGATATTTACATTTTCAGGACTTCCTAAAAGTTCCTCTTCTTGGGATTCAGCTTTAAAATGGTCATTAAGGAAATGAAACGCATCTTCTAATTTTTGTAAAATTAAGATGCGTTCATTATCGTCCAATTCATCATCCAGGGGATCAAGAACGATAGAATCAGATGTATAAAAAGTTTCCAACTTATGATACGCTCGGTAAATTTCATCCGGGGTAGGGTGTGAATCCGGATCCAAATCCAGAATATCAAGGTATTTCTTTAGAGTGTCGGTATTAAATTCCATTGTGAACCTGTGATAAGTTTAATTGTTTATTCTCCATTAAATTTTGAACTATACTACCGATTTCCAGAGCAGTTGACACAGAAGGTGAAAATTGTTTGAATGAATTAGTATCCTTTACGAATTTCCAGAAAAATTCATTATAACGGATATATCCCAGATATTTTGCGTCAAGTTCAAAATATTGTTGTAAAATGCTCTTTGTTGCAAATCCTGTTTCGATGTGCTGTTCATTTTTTACCTGGTTAACAATTATATAAAGAGTGAAATCCGCAAGCGATTTTTCAACAAGTGTACGGATTTCCGGAGAGATATTTTTAACATATAAAATTAATTCCTTTATATTTCGTATTTCTTTCCGGTTTCGTTCTTCCCATGCTTTACGGGCGATATCTCTTAACCCATAATCGCCTAAAAGTCGATTCACTTTACGAAAAAGGACTTTTTTTATAAAAAGGTACAAATTGTCCAGGGAAGTTTCTTCAGGTAGAATAACAGCAATCATTCGATCCGCTACTAAAAATGAATCAATCGTGTCATGATTTGACCCGGCTCCCAGGTCGATCAGAACATAATCGGAAGAAATATTTCGTATGTGCCTGTAAAGCTTTAGCTTTTGGGCATATTTCACTCCGGTTGTATCCAAAGAACGCACATCTCCGGTAATAAATCTTAAATTGGGTACATCAGTATTTTTAATGATATCACTTAACGGAGTTTTACTTTCGAAAAAATCCGTTAGTGAATGTTTTGGTTTTTTCATTCTTAAAAATGTATGAAGGTTAGCTCCACCCAGATCTGCATCGATCAATGTAACCCGTTTCCCTTGTTGGGCCAGATTCATACCTATGCTGCTGGTAACAAAACTTTTTCCAGTACCACCTTTACCGCCTCCAATGGCCCAGATTTCAGATTTCATTCTACTTGAACCTCTACTGATAAATTTGAATTATTAACGTTTAAAGCAATATTCTATTTTGACAGAAATTGATTTCTATGTCAACCTTTTTTTATCGTTATTCAGCCGATAAACGCAGGATTTCAACAAGTGCTGCGGCAGCTTTTTCCATATCCACAACATTTATATTTTCTTCGCAGGAGTGTTCGAGGTGTGCTCCAATACCGATTACTGCCATTTCTATACCCTTATTGTTATAGATAGAGGCATCCGTGAATCCGGTAATTAGAGTTGTTTTGGCATCAACGCCAACAGATTTAAATGCCTTTTTTGCAATATTTACTGTCCAGGAATTAGCAGGAATATTAACAGCCTGACAGAGATTATTAACTGTAATATTTAAAGAAGCTCCTACTGAAGCTACTTGATCCCTGATAGTTTTTTCCATCCCAGTTGCTACTTGCTCCGCTTTTGCATGGTTCAAGCTTCTGCACTCAGCCATAAAACTGGCATGTTCCGGTACTCCATTTCGAATGATTCCTCCTTTAATAACGCCAACATTAGCAGTTGTTTCATTATCAATGCGTCCCAGTTTCAATGCGGCGATTGCTTTAGCTGCTGCCCAAATTGCATTAATTCCTTTTTCCGGTTCCATACCAGCGTGGGCTGCTTTACCTTTTATTTCAACATCGATGGCATAATAGGAAGGTCCTCCGATTACAATTGAATTTAGTTCGTCATTATCAAGTAAGAATCCTTTCTTGGCTGTGATACGACTGTAATCCATGTTTTTTACTCCCAATAATCCGACTTCTTCTTGACGGCTGATGGCAATTTCCACCGGTGGATGTATGGGAGCAATTCGCAGTGCTTCCATCATTTCGGCTATACCAGCTTTATCATCAGCGCCCAGAATAGTCTCTCCCTGGGAGCGAATAACTCCATCCTCAAGGATAGGAATAATTCCTTTTCCTGGTTTTACTGTATCTGCATGACAAGATAACAGGATCGGTTCTTTACCTGAACATCCTTTGGCAGGAAGGAATCCAATAAGATTCCCATAGCTATCTTTTTTTGAGTCAATGCCTATCTTTTTAAATTCAGTCATCAGGTATTCAATAAAAGTCGCTTCCTCACCCGATTCACTATCGATACTAACCATTTCCATAAATTGCTTGATCATTTGCTCCGACATGGTAAATTACTCCTTTTTTATTAAATTGAAGGGTTCATTATAATTCCACTAATATTATATCAATTTTCTTTTTTTATTTAAACCCGATTATGGAAAATCTGGAATAAAACAATAAGATTTCATGTTGGATCGTTAAAATAGGTATCCATGATTTTCTGAAATCGCCATTCGCAGAGTTGTTTGAATCGGTTCATAATGTTGCATGTAACACGATTATGAATGCATTGCCAGGTTTTATCAATTATTCGATTCATAGCCAGTTCTTTTTTTCCATAAAAATTAAAACTAACCACCAGGAACAATTGGGTATCCTCTTTCTCTCCCTGTGATGAAATTGGAGAACGTACATACATAGAAAAGATTCCTATAGGGTAACCACCGGAACAGTTATATAATAAAAAACGCGCATTATCCATATGATGGTAATCAGGTAACCGTTGAATCCGGATTGCATTTAAACGAAAAAGAGGAATATATTTTAATCCGAAGAAACTATTTTTTAATCCGAAAGGATATTTCTTTTTCCCAAGAAGAAAGATGTCTATCTGTTCCAATTTTCCACCAATTCGTTCAACTGTGGCAATATGATTGGGCCAGCAAGTGGAATCTCCATTCCAATGGGAAAGTTCTTCGAATACATATTTCAATGGCGCGTTTATCCCAATTTTATGGATGTTTAAAACAGAAAAATCAAGAACATCCTGACCTAATCTTTGTAAAATTCGTTTTGTATAATTTTCTTTCTCTTCATCAGTTTTGAATTTTATAAGTGTCTTGATACAGGGTTTATTGAAGAAAAATTTGAAAACATCTGAAATTACACCTCTGCTTTTTGGGGGAGGCTGAACGCAAATCGAATTATTTACGTCATTTCTACTCTTCATATTTTATCGACCTTCATCATTATCTCATACCCTTGGAATTAATTTCAAGAAAATAGTAAATCTCATATTTCTTTTTTTATTGAGTTCATACTTATTTTGAAGTATAATGCACTTCTAAAAACCAAGAATTATTCGTATAAATATAGTAATAAAATGAAAATTATTCAGGAAAATAACTCAAGCAGTATTATTATCTTTTTAGCTTATGAGGTCGGGCGGAGCGAATTGATTGCTTTTCTAAAAAGTATGGAAAAGGAAAATTTGCAGCATAGATTATTGATTGTTACACCGCCAGATTTATTTGATATATTTAAAGAGCTAAAAAATCTATGTATTGTTAACGATTTCAGATCACTTGATTCATTAATCGCGGCAATTGAATATCTGGTTCGTGAACGAAACCTTACTGTTACAGATCTAATGGCAATCGATGAGGAAGAACAATTTTCCATTTCAAGAAGAATTGCTGAACATTTCCAGTTAAAATTTTACTCATTGAAAACTTGTGCTATTGCATCCAATAAATTTCTTCAAAAAACGATTTTTGCCCAAAATAATATTCCAACGGGACATTTCACCCTTATTTCTGAATTAAATGAAAAACATATCAATGTAATTGGATTTCCCAATATATTAAAAGTTTTATCAGGAAATGGAAGTGCGTATCTTTTTAAAAATGATAATCTCGAACAGTTGCAGACTCATTTTGAAATTTTAAAAAAATCAGTTAAAGATGTTGATTCTGACAGCCGATTC
The DNA here is from genome assembly GCA_021817755.1 of Acidobacteriota bacterium. Taxonomy (GTDB): domain Bacteria; phylum Acidobacteriota; class Aminicenantia; order UBA2199; family UBA2199; genus JAKAGC01. The sequence continues at coordinate 12,363 of JAKAGC010000016.1, forward strand.
CGTGAACAACAGATTGATCTGGGAGAATATAAGATTATACTTAATCCTAAAAATCAATTCCTTCTCGAAGAATACATTGGCGGAGAAGAATATAGTTGTGATTTTATTGTAGATAAAGGTCATGTTCGCATTATCAGAGTTGTAAAAAAATACCGTGGCCCTTTCTTAGGATTCTTTTCAGGATATTTATTACTTCGCGAAGAAGATCTTGCCCCCAATCATATTGATTTGAATGATCTCGAAGCTATCTGCCTTCGGATTACAAATTCTTTTGAAATTGAATCAGGGGTATGTATGGTTGATTTTAAAATGAATCAGGGGAAATTCAAATTGATTGAGTCTTCGATTCGTCCCGGACTTAGTGCATTCAACCATCTGATGTATGAAATTTTTGGATACACTTCTCTTGCTCTCATGGCTAAACAGAAGATGGGCATTGAGATTGAAACTCTTTTTCCCAGGGAGAATGGAGCGATTATCTATCTTTATGCGGATAAGAATACGATTTTGGATGAGCCTGATATTACATCTCTTGAACAATTTCGTTCTGAATATAACATATTGCATATCCACAAGTTCGAAAGTTCCGGATTACCTGTTACTGATAATCTTTGTGATCGTTCAGGATATCTCATCGGATATGTAATGATAAAGAATCCTAATTCCGGACAAATTCCCGAATTGGCAGATTTGTTTAATCGAAATTTGAAATTTATTCCTCGGAGTAAAAAAAATGGATAAAATTATGCATGAACTTGAAGAAATATTAAAGGAGCCGATTGAGAATACTCCTCCGTCTTTTTTTATGGATTCTCTATGCTCTTTGGATCGGAATATTTTATTAAAAAGCGTCCGTGAGTTTGGAACGCCACAATATATTCTGGATAGGGAACAATTACAGCAAAGGGCATTATATTTTTCACGTATGATGCGGCAATATATCCCAAACAGTGATTTTTTTTATGCGTTCAAATGTAATGATTTACCTTATCTTATTGCCGGTTTAAAGGAAGTTGGATTCTTTGCCGATGTTGCAGGGATTTTTGAACTGCAATTAGCTTTGGAATTGGGATTCGAGAAGATTGTTTTTAGTAGCCCAGGAAAGAGTATCTCTGAGCTAAAGTTAGCAATTAAACACAAAAATCGTGTTGTGATAAATGTTGATAATTTTGATGAATTGATTCGTATTAAGGAAATTGCTGGGACTAAAAAAATGAAAGAGAAAATTCCTTTAGGTTTCCGTCTAAATAGTGAACCATTTTTAAAAGGAGAATGGAGTAAATTTGGTTTTGAGCTTGAAGAGTTAGCGAAAGCTGTTAAACTTGTTAATAATTCCCCCAATCTCGAATGGGTGGGGCTACATTTTCATTGCAGTTGGAATAAAACTCCCTGGAAATATATTGAAAATATAAAAAATATAGGCACTTTTCTGTCTCGAAATTTTTCAGCAGAGGCACTAAAAAAGCTCCGATTCTTTGATATTGGGGGAGGCTATTACCCTGAAAAACAGGCGGTAATTAATAAAATACAGGATAAAGGAATTCTTTTGGATACAATTGGTGCCAGGAGAGGAAATAAAAACCAACCATTCGAAGAAATAAAATTTGATCCCTATGGCTTTTCAGTTACTCAGGTTGAACCTCTGGAAAATTTTGCAAAAGGAATTTCTGAAGCATTGAAAGAGTCTATCTTTTCTTTAAATCCTGAAATAAATATTTATTTTGAACCAGGGAGATTTATCGTTTCATTTGCTACTCATATACTTCTGGAAGTAATAGCTGTAAAGAAAAATTGTGTAATTGCAGATGGTGGGATTCACATGCTTGGGGATTATAAGTTCCAGGAATATTCATTCGCTCCTATTGTTAATCTAAGTCGGTTTTCTACGGATTTCCACCGAAAAATAATATATGGTCCATTGTGTGATCCCAATGATTTATGGGGGCATTCATATTATGGTGAAGAAATTCGGAAAGGCGACATACTTGCCGTTCTTTTTCAGGGAGCATATACGTATTGTACTGCCTGGCGGTTCATAAAACCTATTCCGCCGTACATTGCCTTTTCAGGTGGTAAACTAATTCTGGCAAAGCCCGAAGAAGATTTCAGTCAACGTTATCCTGGTTTGATAAGTATTGAATAGCGTGGAAATATTTTAAAATAGTAGTCCGGTTTTTTTTTAATAGAAGGGCAATATTCGAAGAAAAAGATTTTTTAACCGATATATAATATATTGGATGGGTAAATGATGTTAGAAAGAGCTATTGTAATTGGGAGTGGTGCCGGTGGGCTTGTGGCTGCCCGTGAATTGCAAAAAAAATATATGGTGACTATTATTGAGGAAGGAGGACCATTTTACCCATATACCTCAGGAATAGGATTAATGGAAGGTTTAAAAAAAACCGGGATGTTTTTCTCTGAAAAACAGCTTAAAGTAATAAATCCAGCTATTCGAGTTTTAAAAACTCGTCCTGATGGGATTGTTGTAATTAAAGGTGTTGGCTTAGGCGGTTCTACTCCACTATCTACAGGGTGTTTTGTTAGGATGGATGATGAGCTAAAACGATTGGGATTAGATTTGGACATAGAATTGAATGAACTTCTGAATGAAATTCCCATTTCAACTCAGAATGAGAAGCAATGGCGTCCTATTACACGGAAAATGTTCGATATTTGCAATGAAATGGATTTAAACCCTCAGCCCCTGCCTCGAATGGCGAATGGTTTATTATGTCGTCAATGTGGACAGTGTATGTTCGGATGTCCCTTTGGGGCGAAATGGGATACGCGCCATTTTTTGCCTTATGCAAATGCTCTTGGAGCCAAGTTAGTGAATTGGTGTCGTGTCGAAGAAATTAAAATTGAGGATGGGCGAGCTATTGGAGTTATTGCTAAGAGCGGTTGGAGTAAAAAATTTTTCCCTGCCGATTTGGTTATACTTGCAGCAGGGGGATTGGGAACTCCAATAATTTTAAAAAACTCTGGGATTGAAATGGAACCCAGCTTATATATCAATCCTATCCAGTGTGTAGCAGCAGAAATCAAGGATAGTTTCCAGGTAAATGAAGTTCAAATTCCATTTGTTGTGCAAAAAGAGTTTTTTCAAATAGCTCCTTATTTTGATTATGTTAGTTTTTTCTTTAATAGTAGATGGAAATATAAAGCTCGAAATATAGTAAGTCTAATGGTTCAGATACTTGATTCGCAGGAAGGGGAAGTAACTGAAAAAGGTATAAATAAAGCTCTTGGGAAAAATGAATCAAATCGTTTAAAAGAAGGCATATCGCTCGGAATGGAAATTTTGAAAAAAATGGGTGTCGAAGAAGAAAAAATATTTACGGGAACTCTCACTGCCTGGACACCAGGTGGAATGATGGCACTTGATGAAAAATCGATTAAAGAGTTACATCTCCCACAATTGCCGGAAAATGTATATATTACGGATGCAACTATTCTTCCCCGATCTTTGAGTAACTTTCCGTTATTTACTATTATGGCACTTGCAAAACGAATTGCAAAAATCTGTCTCAATAAAATTATATAAATTGAATTTATTGTATATTTATCTTTTTTAGAAGAAATTACTTCAATTTACGTTTTACGTCGATCATGATGAGTTTGGAAATACCTTTAAGTGTTTCGATAACTCCATCTCCTTTTAAAGCCATAGCCTCAATCACCGGTTCGTCCTTTTTCCTCAGTGCCTGGATAAGTTCATTTAGAGGAGTGACATTGGGGAGGTCTCTTTTATTTAATTGGAGAACATAGGGTAGAGATTCGAAATCGATATTATAA
>JAKAGC010000548.1 GCA_021817755.1 Acidobacteriota bacterium
ATTCCCAGGATACCTACAATCATCTCGATTGAACGTTCGATTTTAATGGGAATGAATTCTCCCGGTTGAATACCTTTTATTCTAAGATATTCGGAGAAATTATCTGCCATCCTATTTAAATCATTATATGTTATATGGATATCATTGGAAACCAGGGCAATATAATCCGGAGTTATCGATGCTTGTTCTTCAAATAATACATCCAGTGTTTTTGCAAGCGAACCGTCCCATGCATCTTGATTAAACCGGTTCAATACCAGCTCTCTCTCTTCCATTGAGATCATTTCAATTTGAGAGAGCGGCTGTTTCCAATTAGATGACAACGATGTTATTATATTCTTGAAAAATTCGATAAAACGGTGAATCGTGGTTTCTTTAAACAATTGCGTACAGTATTCCCATGAAAAATGCAACGCTTCTCCGGTTTCCACTGCCGCTAGAGTCATATCGAATTTAGAAATATTACTTTCAAATTCGACCGGTTTTATATCAGTGCTTTCACTTGCATCAACAAGAGAATCCATATTTTGGAGAGCAAACATAACATCAAATAAAGGATTCCGACCGGTGTCACGCTGCACTCCCACTACCTCTACCAGTTCTTCAAAGGGGTATTCCTGGTTTTCAAAAGCATCCAGGGTTGTTGTTCGAACCTGATCCAGGAATTGAGGAAATGAAAGAGTTGAATATGGCGTGTTACGCAATGCCAATGTATTGACAAACATCCCGATAATTCGAGCCAGATCAGGATGACGGCGCCCCGCTACCGGTGTACCGATTATCACATCTTCCTGTCCGCTTAACCGTGACAATAGTATCTGGTAAATGGCAACCAAAACAATAAACAAAGTGGCATTGGATTCACGGGCGATTTGTTTCAGCCGGTTTGTTTCTACCTTACCCAAAGTAAAGGAAATGGTTCTGCCTTCAAAGGATTGTACTGCCGGTCTAGGAAAATCGAGAGGTAGATTTAGAACAGGAATTTCTCCATCAAAACGGGTCATCCAGTAATGTTTCTGATTCTCTAACCGTTTACGTTCTGAATCACCTAATTGCCATAAAGCGTAATCCTTATACCCCACAGATAAAGGCGGTAATTCCCGGCTTGAGATATTATTCTTATAAATCGAAAGAAATTCTTGCCTGAATATTTCCAGAGAAATACCATCCGATATGATATGGTGCATATCGATTGCCAAAAACCGTTTCCCATCTTTTGTTATAAATAGGGCTGCTCTGAATAAAGGGGCATGAGATAAATCAAAGGCACGGATAAACGTTTTAAGCTTCCCCGGTAAAACAGCTTCACTATCGATCTCTACAGAGGGGATATCAAAAGAAACATTATTATGAACCTGCTGAACGGGTTTGATATCGATAAGACGAAAAGAAGTACGGAGGCTCTGATGTCTATCAATCAATATTGAGAAAACCTGCTTGATTTTTTCAGAATCGATACTGTCTCCCAATTGAAATAATGCAGGGAGATTATACCCTGTATCATGAGGGTCCATCATAGAAAGTATATATAATCGCATCTGGGCGGATGACATTTCATAATACTCATTTTCTTCCGCAATAGGAACCGGTTCATATTTCGATTGTTGTATTTTCCCCATTAAAAGAGCCATTTGCCGAATAGTAGGTGATGCCAATAATTGAGCCAGGGTTAACCGGATTTCCAATTTTCGGTATATCTTTGAAATCATTACAGCGCCTTTGAGAGAGTGGCCTCCAAGTTCAAAGAAATTATCATCTATCCCGATTCGTTTAATGTCGATCCCAAGTACCGATGACCAAATATCCGCCAACTCTTTTTCCAATTCGGTTTTGGGAGGGACATAAACCGGTTTTCCAATCAAATCAACAGGTTCGGGTAATGCTTTTAAATCCAGTTTACCGTTGAAATTCAATGGAATTCGTTCAATAGGTATGATATGAGATGGAATCATATAATCAGGTAATCGATCTGCCAGATACCCCCGAATCTCCCCTATCCGTTTTTCAATATCTCCCTCCATACCCTCTTTTAATACAATATATGCACATAACCGGTCTCCACCTTTAATTATAACAGCACTCGTTTTAACACCAATATGGGTATTCAATACATTTTCGATTTCACCCAATTCGACCCGGTATCCTCTAATCTTTACCTGAAAATCAATACGCCCGAGAAATTCTATGTTCCCATCATTTAACCACCGTGCTAAATCACCGGTTTTGTAATAGTTTGTTTGGTTAGTTATATTTTGATGTAGGGGGGCTTTGTGAACAACGCCCTCCTGCACCCCCTTAAAACTTTTTGTTATAGAATTAGCACAATTAGGATTATTAAACATTATAGAGGCTCCATGCGCCGCATGGTTTAAAACGAGCCCCTGGAAGGCACAAAACCGGTCAAATGTAAGTTCAGGATTATTGAGATATCCCCTACCGACGTTTAATCCACCGATTAGCAATTCTCCTGGGACTCCCGGTGGATTTAGTAATAATCTATTTTCTCCTGTTTTTTCTGAGATAACAGTTCCAATGAGTACCAGTTGATTAAGCATCGGTTGGCCGATCGATATAATGGATTCCAATGGAAGACTACCGGTTCCGGTTAATTCAAAAGAAGTCGAATCCACACAGCATTCGGTTGGACCGTAGATATTCGTAATACCCGGCTTGTTCCGTCCGGCTCGATTGTAATGTGCAAAGAAATTCGTAACTGTTCCTGAATTTAAAGCTTCACCGCCAATTATTAAATGATTTAATTCAGGGGGTTGTATATCTGCTTGTAAAGACTCATTCATAAGTTTCAAATGTGCAGGAGTTCCATCGGTAATTTCAATCCGGTATTTTAAAAAGCATTCAAGTAACTTTACTCCATCGAAACGGCTTTCTTCAGGTACAATATGGAGGATGTGCCCTTGCAATAAAGCACAGAATATTTGCTGTACTGAGGCATCGAAAACATAAGGGGCGACAAGTGCTACGCGAAGATAAGGGTTATAATTCCGGTAAATACGTTCATGAAGACCTCTAACCAGATTGGAGACATTCCGGTGCTCGATGGATACTCCTTTGGGTTTACCGGTGGAACCGGAGGTATAAATTACATAAGCAAGCGAATCGCTTCCCTTACGATTATTTCCAACCGGTTCATCACTATTTGGGGCGGTAAGCCATACGTTTTCCAGAAAAGTCTCATCGATAAGAAAACGGGCTCCGCTGTCTTTTAATATAATATCGATTCGTTCTATGGGGTAATTGGGAGCAATGGGTAAATATGCCCCACCCGCTTTTAATATTCCCAATATTACGGCGATCATCTCTACAGACCGCTCCATTTTTATACCCACAACATCATCGGGTTTTATTCCTCTGGATTCTAACCATCTGGCAAGGATATCCGATAATTCATCCAGTTTTCGATAAGTGAGGTGGTTTGGATTTTGAGACATAGTCAGTACGGCAATACGATCCGGAGATTCTTCCACCTGGTCTCGAAATAACTCATCGAGTGTTTTTTCCGGGTTGTCGGAGATTGTAACGGTCTTATTGAATCGGTATAACACTTGTTCTTTTTCTTCAGGGGTGATTATTTCGAAAGTTGAGAGCAACGTGTTGGGATCATCCAGAGCTGAATCGATTATTTTCTTGAAATAATTAATAAACCGTTCGATAGTTTGCTTCTTAAACAGATTTACACTGTATTCTACTTCCAATCGTATATCATCGGGAGATTCCACTGCCAATATCGACAGGTCGAACTTGGAGACCTGGTAAGGAGAGAGCAATACTTCCGAATCTTTA
>JAKAGC010000549.1 GCA_021817755.1 Acidobacteriota bacterium
AACTTGTAAATGTACATCAAAATCTTGCCGATATTATGGGGTACAAAAGTAAATCTCAGTTATTAGATAGAAATGTAATAGATTTATGTAAAAAGAATACTAATTACTATTCTTTTATGAATGATATTAAAATGAAAGGATTAGCTCATGGGATTGTTCGAGTAATAAATGCACAAAATAGAATAATTGATATAGAATGCTTTGCAAAGATTTTGGATAGTAATGGATTTGCACATTGGGGGTTAGTTAATGATGTCACTGAGAGAGAACGGGATTCACAAATTTTAAATGATTTACCCACAGGTTATTTTTATAGTGAAAAGGAACGTGTAGTGGATTGTAACGACCAATTTGCTCGTATTTTAGGATTTGAGAAAAAAGAAGATATAATTGGTTTAGATACAAGAACATTTATTATGTCTGAGGAAGATGCGAAAAAGTATTTTGAAGCATTAAATACAGCCTTTGCACAAGGAAAACCTTTGCAGAAATATCATCTTGAGATGCGACGAAATAATGATAATGAAATTATTACCATTTCAATAGATGTTAAGCTTACTAAAGATAGTAATGGAGAGGTTATAGGTAGAGAAGGTACAATTAGAGATGTTTCGAGAAGTGTAAATTTGAGGAAAGATTTATATAAGACAAGAGAGAATTTAAAAAAGACCACTGAAGATATTAATAGACTAATTCATACATTCCTACATCCCGTATTAAAATTTGCCGGAAACTCAGAATTACTCCATCAAATGAGTCAAGCTCTTCATAAATCCTTTGAGTCGAAAATATCCAATGAATTTGATCACAAAGTAGTAAGCAAGAAGTTAATGGAACAACTTGTCCGAATAAGAGATGAATTGAAGGAAAAGAATGAGAAAGCTGTAGGAGTTGAGAAAAATGAAACATTGATCGCTTTAAATCTTGAAAAACAGTTGGCTCAGATTATTAATCTCTTCGATTTTAGCCTTCAGGTGAAACAAAATAGTTTTTTATTAGAGAGTTCACTACGCGATACAGCGTTATGGATTTTGGAAAAATTGAATATTAGTGAGTATAAACAATATCCGGCATTGAAATCGATTATCCCGGACAGTTTTATCGAATTCTTGAGGGAGATTCTCTTTCATTATTTAACTCGTGGAGCCCAAACGCTTGTAGGTGAAACAGAGATAATGAAACGGGGAGTTGAAATAATTCGGTCTGGAATTGGGCTCAAATCTGAGAGAAAATATGGTTTCGTGAGACGGGATGTAATACTAATACTTGAGAAGAACATAGAATTATTTAAACCGGTTTTTGCGGAAGAGAATATGAGTATTAATTATGTCCGTCCCAGAGGTGAGTTTTCTGCTGAAATTTCTCAGAGTGATATTGATCGTGTAATTTGTAATTTGATGCAAAATGCATTGAAATACTCATTTAAAGGAGCAGGTCGTCACATAAAAATCCGTGCAAAAGATCTACATTTTGAGAATAAAATTGAATTTTCGATTGAGAATTTTGGAGTTCCAATAAAAAAAGAGGAGATCGAGAACGGAAAAATTTTTGAGTATGGATACAGAGGAGAACTTGCCTATTTGACTGATAGGGAAGGAACAGGCGTCGGATTAGCAGATGCAAAAGAGGTAATAGATGCACATAAAGGAGAAATTTCGATTTCGAGTGAACCTGCCCCTGGAGATTGGAAAAAAAATGAGTACAATGTCCCTTATCTCACAAAAGTAACTGTAAAAATTCCAAGATTAAATAAAAGGAAGGTTTAGTATGAGTATCCCCAAAATTTTATGGATGGAAGATCAGTACCAGGATTTTAACTCTTATATCAGCAAATTGTATAGAGAGGGTTACTGGATAGAACCGGTTAAAACTATAACCGATGCATTAAAAAAAATGAGAGAGGAATATTATATTGCCTATATATTCGATATCAAAGTGTTGCCTGGGACTGATTCGGAGTGGATTAAAGTCGATCAAGATTTACGCAGAGAGAGCCCTAATTTTGATCCCAATTTGGGACTTGAAATGATGCGTTCTCTTTTTAAATCATCTCTTGCAAGGAATATAATCGAGCCGCTTATTGTTATTAATCCTGAAAAGGTAATTGTTTTGTCTGTTGTATTCGATAAAAAGGAAGAAATAGCTTCTTTTGGAATTCCAGAAGATCAAATTATATATAAGGGTGACAGCGATTTGAATACCTTACCTAAACTGATTGGAAGAATTATTAAAAGAGATAAAAATAATTAAAACGAATGAGTAAATGGAACAGACATACTTAAGATGATAGATTTGACATTTTTTTTATGAGTCCATATAATAATATGAGTTCTAAAACAAATTAATAAGGAATACAGTATGAGAAACACAAAGTACGTTATAGTTGGGTATGTAATTTTGGTTTTTATTATTCTGATTTTAGCCCTGCATTTGGGACAGAAGGATAAACAGGTAAAAAAATCAGAAATGAATCGGCTAACTGCAGAAGCTTTATTGGAATCCTATACGGATAATACCCGGGCTATACGGATTGCCGAAGCTGCATATAAGAAAGGATTACCTGAGCCTTCGTCTCGAATATACCGGGCCTTGAGTGAAATAGGGTATTCTTCGTTTTTTCGTCCTTTTTATATTACCAATCTCAAGCACAATGGACCAATTAATAGTGCAAGTTTTTCTCCAGATGCCAGTGAAATCTTAGTTGCCGCTGAAGATGGCACTATAAAACTCTGGTCTCAGGATGGGAAATCCCTCTTTGAATTAAAAGAACATTTAAGCAGGATTACTCAAGTCTCATTTTCAACAGATGGGAAAAAAGTTTTAACTGCATCTGCTGATGGTACTGCGAAATTGTTAAATTTAAAAGATCAATCATTTAAAATATTTCAACATTATGGAGTTGTTTCTTCTGCTGTATTCTCACCCCAAGGAGATAGCGTCTTGACTGGGTCATGGGATAAAACGGCAAAACTCTGGAATTTGGAGGGAAAATTATTACAGAATATAAATGGGCATAACCAAGCTCTTTCTTCCGCTGTGTTTTCACCCGATGGAAAATTTATTCTTACTGCTTCGTGGGATAGAACTGCATCTGTTTTTGATTTGGAAGGAAATAAGATTGCAAGTATGAATCATGATAGTGGATTATCAGATGCTCAATTCTTCCCTGACAATAAAACAATATTATCTGCATCCGATGATGGAGTGGTTAAAGTATGGAACCTTCAGGAAAATTTACTATTTGAAAACAAAAATAATTCTATTATTTCTGCAATTGCTATATCTCCGGATGGAAAAAATTTTTGCGCTTCATCTGAGGATGGATTTTGCCGGATATGGCAATTAGAACAAAATTGGAAATTAACTTCCGAATGGAAGCAAGATGGAGTAGTTACTAAAATTGAATTTTCAAGAGATAATTGCCATATTATAACGGCTTCATCCGATGGGAAAGCCAGGATATATAAAATAAATGGAGTGTTACAGGCTGTACTTCCACATTCAAAAGCTGTTTTGAGTGCAAGTTTCTCTGCGGATGGCACACTCGCTGTAACATCTTCTGAAGATGGCACTACGAAAATGTGGGAATTAAAGAATGATCTGGTTTCAGTAATTGAACCCAAACAAGGAGAAGTTTCTCAAGCTTTATACTCACACGATGGGAAGAAAGTCCTAATCGCTTTTGCTGATAATGTTGTACACTTATATGATGAAAACAAAGATAAAAATACAGAATATAAGTTGAATAAGGATTCGCATGTTTCTTCAATAGCTATGTCTTTTGATGGGGAA
>JAKAGC010000550.1 GCA_021817755.1 Acidobacteriota bacterium
AAGCCATGTCAGGATGTATGATTGAAAGAAAAAGATCGGGATTTAATGTATCCCATCCTTTTGTTTCAAGATCAATTAATGATTGAATCTGTTGTTTCACATCATTGGTCATATTTTCCTCCGTTTATTAGTGTAGTATTAAGAAGAATTCCAATTTACTATTACTTTATAAAAATTATTTGATTATTAATGCTTAATGAGAATCGATAAAAACATCAAGTTCATTATGCCATGCATCAGGGTGGGTAGTCGCGGGTATGGTTTCTTCATTGAAGAGGAGATCAACAATATAACGTGGTTGTTTCCCACCGATGAACATGGATTTGCAACATGATACACAATAAACAATTATATCATGGGGAGGCATTTCTGCGGCCTTTTTTTCCATTTGGTTAATGACCTGGGAAGTAGGTACTTTACCATAAAGTGAATCCCCACAACACGTACTAGTTCGTTTTGTTCGCAGTGGCTCAATGATAGTGATATTCATCTTTTGAGCCAAAGAACGAATGGATTGGTGAATACGGTCCTGATCCCTGGTGGGGCATGCATCTATGATAGTCATTTTTTGGGATTTATAATCAGGGAAAGGAAATGTTCCATCTTCTAATAATAGTTCCCAGAGGGAAATACAGGAAGGGTTCTCATAGTTTTCACGAAAACGTCTGTCACAACCGGGACATATATTAATCACTTTTACTCCCTTAGGTATGAGAGGGGTATGTTTGCAGCAGGTTTGAAGAATCTCCACATGATTTAATCGTTGAGTTAGAAATTGAAAAATTCTATCTATGATATGGGGTTTGTAGATAGCGAGAGCGCATCCGGGTGCAAAAAAATATTTCATAAATCCTCCAGGAATAAAACTATTTTGAATTCAAAATAGGTCATTAGAACAGCCATTTTCAGACAGAGTCATTTTACAATAAAAAAAACGATTTGGCAATGGAGTGGCTAAACGGTTTTCATGGAAGTGGAACAGTTGGGGGTTCATTTTCTTTATTAATACGATTAAATACTTGAGCGACTACCTGGGAAAGACGCTCTTTTTCATATGGTTTTTTTAAGAGTGCCATTATCCCAATCTCTTCAATTTTTTCATAATCGATGAGGGAATCGTAATGACTGTATCCAGTGGTAAGTATTATTGGGATATGGGGTTTATGGGTTAATATGCGCTCAGCCAGCTGGATGCCATTTATGTGAGGCATATTTAAATCGGTTATGATGAGATCAAAGCTATCAGGGTTTTCAAGGAAAATGGGTTCAACTTCCCTGCTGTCGGAAACAGTGGTAACAGTATATCCTAGTGATTCAAGAACTCTTGATTCGGATTGACAAATAGGAATTTCATCATCTATAAATAGAATATGCCCACCTTTGATGGGGGGAATTTCATGGGGTGGGTTCTGGATTTCTTCGCATGCTTGCGATTCGGAAACAGGAAGATAAATATCGAACCGGGCACCTTTTTCAGGTTCGCTTTTGACTTCGATTTTTCCACCTGAATTTAATACAATTCCATAAACAATGGATAGTCCCATTCCACTTCCCTGTCCTACTGGTTTGGTAGTGAAAAAAGGTTCGAATATACGATGAATAATTGGGGAAGGAATTCCTGTTCCGGTATCGGTTACAGAAAGTTTGCAGTATTTACCTTTTTTCAATCCGAGAATTTCACTGTCACAATTTGGAATTGTTTCAATCGAAACCCCAAGAATTCCACCGGATTTTTTCATAGCGTAACCGGCATTGGTACAAAGATTCATCAGGATTTGATTGAATTGCGAGGGGGTGATGGCGATATATACGGGATGAGTAGGAAGTTGATTTTGAATGATGATGTTTTTGGGAAGCATTGCCCTTATTAGTTTTTCAATTCCTTCTACCATTTTTACAACATCTACAATTCTCTTTTCGGATTTGACATGACGCCCGAAAGTAAGAATTTGATCGACAAGCTCGGATGCACGGCGAATGGAAGAGACGATTTCCTCCATGTTTTCTTTGGCAGTACCTTTTTCGGGAAGTTCAGCCATAACGATATAGGAGTAGGCAAACATAGAAGTGAGAATATTATTGAAGTCATGGGCGATTCCTCCTGCGAGTGTACCTATGGCTTTAAGTCTCTGATTATATTGGATATGTTCTTCCAGTTTACTTTTTTCTTCCCATTGACTTTCAAATGCATCTATTAAAAGATTGGCACTGTGAACAACTTTTCTGAAATCGACTCCGACAGAATCTTCATCGCCTCGTACCCGGAACTTTCCATTCAAAACATTTTTAATCATATTTTCCAATTGATGAATGGTATTGTTTATTCCACGGCTAATGAATATAGAAATAATAAGGGAAAGGAGCAATAGGATGGCAAATGAAACGATGAAAAGAATAATAATTCTTGTATTGAGAGCATTTGCGATCCGGGTTTCGATTTCGCTGAGGTCGATTTCAGCAATCATTGCCCATTTTACGCCCTGGATATCTATGGGAGTAAAAGAGGATAAAACCTCCTGCCCCCTATAATTAATAATGATATGGGAACCGGTGATACCGGTGAGTGCTTTCCTGGAAGAGGGAGTATCTACACCATTTTTTTGTACAGTTCCATCAAAAGAGGAATATACAGAGTGGTATTGATTATCCATATAGGAATCGGAACGCATTTTTTTGTCGGGGCCGACGAGATACGTTTCCCCGGTTTGCAACATACCGGAACGTTCTTTCATTATACTATCTATGGAATTAATAGAAACTTGAACTGCAACAACACCGATGACAGTATTTTTTTCAATAATTGGAGCGGCGAGGAATTGTGCGGGCGCATTCCCAGAAGGAGGATAAGGCTTGGTATCGGAGAGTGCTATCTGTTTTTCACGAACAGATTTAATCCAAACATCTCTAAGGGAAGATGAAACTTCGCCAATACGAATACCGAAATCAGATTCCTTACTCACAGTAAAAAGAGTGTCACCATAAACGGGATCCATTAGAAAAAAATCATAATAAGCGTATTGACCGGCCATGAATTTTATAATGGAAAAATACCGGTCATGAATTTTTTTATAAGATGGTGGAGCATTGTATATTTCGTCTCGAAAACCTCTAAATCTATTAATTCCAATCCCACCGGCTTCTTCAAAGGCAGTTTTTAAATCTTTATAAGCAGAGATAATAAATGGATCACGCGCAAAGACTGAAATATTATTTATGCGTTCGGAAAAGAAATTCTTAATCTGCTCTTTTTTAATATCCCGGACGGATTCGAGTTGACGAAATGCCTGATTTTTTAATTCAACCCTTGCGGCATTATAGCTGATCAGTGAAACGATCATGATGGGAATGAGACCGGAAACAAGGAAACAGAAAACCAGGAGAATCTTGATCGATACATCCCTTAGCATTGAAGCTGTATAATGATTGGGATGAGAAACAGATTTTTTCATATACGGAATTTATATCCGATTCCACGAACGGTTTCTATAAAATGACCACATTGTGAGAGTTTTTTGCGTAATCCGGAAATCTGGTAATCTACTATTCTATCTGTGACTTCGTAATTATCATCGCGGATATGATCGAGAACTTGTGCACGTGAAAATACAATATTGGGTTTTCTTGCCATCAGAGTTAGAAGGTCGAATTCGGTTTTGGTAAGCTCGATGATTTCACCGTCGATTCGGAGCTCACGGGCGTTCAGATCAATAGACATTGGACCGTAACACAATAATTCGGGTGCGCTATTATCGCATTTAAATTTTCTTCGGAGCATGGCATGAATACGG
>JAKAGC010000551.1 GCA_021817755.1 Acidobacteriota bacterium
TTCCGATCTATCAGCTTAACAATTTCCGGGCGAGGAAATGTTGAGTAAAAGGAGATACAAATGACAGATATTTCCATAAAGCAGCAACAGGAAATCGTAGAAGAAGCTCGCGAATTTTCTAACCAGGAGATACGCCCCTTCTCTGCTACTTTTGAAGCCAATGAAGCCATCCCTCGGGAACTCATTGAAAAAATGGCGAAAAAAGGATTCCTCAGTGCCAGTCTTCCTCGTTCATACGGTGGGCTTCAACTTGATCCAATACATTACGGACGTTTCACAGAAGAAATAGGGAAAGCAAGCTCATCAACTCGAGCTCTTCTAACAGTTCATACTTCACTGGTTGGAGAAACAATTCTCCGCTGGGGAACCGAAGAACAAAAGAATAAATGGCTACCTCTTATGGCTTCAGGAGAAAAGATAGGCGCTTTCGGGTTAACAGAACCGGAAGTCGGAACAGACGCCAAAAGTGTTCAGACATCTTACAAAAAAGAGGGAAATAAATACATAATTAATGGAAAGAAAAAATGGATTACGCTTGGAGATATCGCAGATTTTTTTCTGGTTATCACCAAAGGAGATAAAGGCAATAGTGCTTTTATAGTCGAGCGAAGTATGGGAGGAGTAAAAACAACCCCCATTAAAGGACTTTTAGGGAGTCGCGCAGCACATGTTGCTTTGATCGAGTTTGATAACGTGGAAGTACCGGCTGAAAATCTTCTTGCGAAAGAAGGAAGCGGATTTACTTACATTGTAAACACAGCTCTCGATCATGGTCGCTACAGTATTGCATGGGGAGGTATTGCACTCGCTCAAGAAGCTCTGGAATCAATGATTTCTTATTCCAGAAAAAGAACCCAATTCGGGAAAAAAATCCATTCTTTCCAACTTATTCAGGGAATGATCGGTGATGCTGTTACGAAAGTACATGCAGGAAGAGCACTATGTCTTCGTGCTGGTGAATTAAGAAAAAATGCAGACCCATCTGCTCTTATGGAAACAACTATCGCTAAATACTTTACTTCCAAGATAGCAATTCAAATCGCTACGGATGCAGTTCAGGTACATGGTGGGAATGGATGTTGCAACCAATATCCGGTTGAGTTGCTGTTTAGAGAAGCAAAAATCCTTGAAATTATCGAAGGAACGTCCCAAGTCCAACAGGAAATTATTTCTTCTTATGGTTTGAGACAATATTATAATCCAACTTATCCAATTTTCCCTTAATATCAATCTACAACAGATTCAATTTAGATTCAATTTATATAAATCATTAAAGTAGGGGAAGCAGTAAAACTGCTTCCCCTTCACATAGTCAGATTTTCTTATATTTCCACTATTTAATCAAAAAACAAGATATTGCCCATTTTCCATTATCATTTCTCTATGTTGATCTTCATATTGGAAAATGAGTGATTTTACAATAATTCGAGGTTGTGTGGCAGGAATATATATTCTATCGAGGTGGATTACTTCTTGAGGTGAAGAAAAATCTTTGGGTCCTACAGCACCTCCAAAATGATCACTTCTTCCAAAGGCAACATGGAAACCGAGTTTTTCATCCAATAATATTTCATTTATGGGATTCAACCCAAAATCTCCCAGGACGCCGAAGCCAAGTTCGGCCATATTTCCGTAAGCAGGTTCTTTGCGAACATGTTCTCGCTCTTTTTGAGCATTTGGACTGTCACCTGAGACATCACTTACTCTGTTTTCTATTATAGTGAAAAGAATAACATCATTTTCTATTTGGACCGGAAGTATACCATGAGTATTCGATTTTTCCCCTTTTTCTCCTTCATAAGGAACAATATAAGTTTCACCACTAGGAAGATTTCCAGCAGTGGCTTTTTCAGGAAACCGGCCACTACTTACATGACTTTCCCTAAATCGCAAATCAAATGACATATTATATTCATGAGTATTATCTACAAAAAATACAACATCAGCTTGAGTTGCGGCGTCCACTTTTTGTTTAATAATCATTAATCGACGGAAAACTTCACTATAATCTATTCGAAGAGCAGGGATCATTTCTGGAGAAAAACCAGGCATCGTTGCAGCACGAAAAAGATGTGTTTTCGCTGCGTTTTTCAAAGGAGCGGTAGTTGAATATTCAGTTGGTGCAAGAAATATTTGAAATTGTTGAAAAATTGTTTCAAATAAAACATTTTTTCCGGCTTTTTTTAACATTTCTGCTTCGTCAGGAAGATTTCCATTTATAAAAAATGCTTCTTTAGGAAGGTCACCATTATTGGTACCCACATCTTCGTAAGCAATTAATGCTATTTCCACTAAATTTAGATCATTCGGCCTGTTTTTTAGCTCTTCAAACCATCCTTGAGCAATTAAACGCCTCTGCTTCCATTGGATATTATCCTTACCTGCTTGACTTGGAATATCAACAAGTATTCCGAGTTTTTTATCCCCATCAAAATAAGGAAAAACGGATTGAATTAATTTTACAAGTTCATCGCCCGATAATTTAATCATACCATACTCCTTCAAAAAATTATTGACCTGAAAATTTCTAATAATAAAAAAATAATACGTTATCCAAATCCAAAAGTCAAGCCATTCTATAAGTTTTTGAGATCATTGAAATTTCTTGTAAAAGAATTTGACCTATTAAAAATATTTTCTCAAATTTTTTTCTTTACAGGTGGTTGCGCAAATAGAATACCCATTGCACCAATTGCTGCCAAAATAATAGCACCAATAAAAACCGGTTCATAGCTACCGGTTTTGTCTTTAACTAATCCACCAAGAAAAGGAGCGACAGCCCCAAAGAATGTGACAATCGGAATCATAAATCCAAGGAAACTCCGAATTTTTTCAACTCCAAAATAATTTCCAAGCATTGTAAACAAGCAAACATATACAAGACCAAAACCGGTTCCAACTAAAATTGCGAAGAGATATATAGCAAATGTCGAAACTGCATTCAATAAAATAATACACCCTCCCAAACTCAATAATAATCCTGTACCGATTATAAAACGTGGCTCGATTCTGTCACCTAACACACCAGAAAGTAACCTGCTCCCGGTGCTTGCCAATAAAAGTATGCCAGGAGCTAAAGCAGCAGTTGTATCAGAAACGCCAATATCAAGCAAATGAATCATACTATGATTCACACACAGATAGAATATTCCAAATTGAGCAACAGCGGCAAGAAGAAGAAGCCAGAGAGATTTAGTCTTAAATGCATCTTTAAGCACCCAGTTTTCCGAAGTTAAAAATACTTTCTTCTGTGCATTGTGAGTAATATTAGAGGAATCATCATTTGGTTTTTGAGTGCCATCTTGATTTTGTCCAAGATCTTCCGGATTATTCTTTGTAAATAAAATTGTAATAATTGCGATTATCCCCATTAAAAATGCGAGGAACAGCCAGGGGATTCTCCAATTTCCATTAAAAGAATCTATCATTTTTTTTATTGATAGCGATGAAATAATTCCAGCGAAGCCTCCAGCAGAAAGAACAAGACCGGTAGCAAGTGCTCTTTTAAGTTTAAACCATCTTGTGATCAAAGTTTGAATAGGAAGAACGGTTGCCAAAGCACAACCTAATCCCATTACCAGGCCATATGCGCCAATGTAACCAAATGAGGAACTACCGAAAAACACCATTAATAGACAGCTTACTCCAATTGCGAAAAGACCGACAGCTAATGTAAAACGTTCTCCCTTTTTATTTCCCAGACTCGCAGCAAGTGGAGAAGCAAGTCCTACAAGCAAATAAGCAAGAGCGAATCCTGCTCCAAATAAAGATCGACTCATATTAATCT
>JAKAGC010000552.1 GCA_021817755.1 Acidobacteriota bacterium
ATCTACCGAGGAAAATCTTCATCCTTCTATACCTATCGGAAAACCTATTGCCAATTATAATATTTTTATTCTTGATGATTCTCTCTCTCTTGTTCCTATTGGAGTCGTTGGAGAGATATGCATTTCCGGGCCCGGTGTTGCCCGTGGATATTTAAATCGTCCTGATCTAACTGCGGATAAGTTTTGTTCCTTCCAGGGGCCCGTTTTGAACCATGCGGCGCATGGAGCCTCTACAATTACCAATACTAACACTACCACTAACACTTTTTACAAAACAGGTGATCTTGGGAGATGGTTGGCTGATGGAAATATTGAATATACCGGTCGTAAAGATTTCCAGGTTAAGATAAGGGGATACCGTATTGAAACCGGAGAAATTGAAGCCTTACTCATCAATTCTGGTTTGGTTCAAGATGTAATCGTCGAAGCCAGAACAGGGAAAGATGGGGAAAAGTACCTTTGTGCTTATTATATCGAAGAGGAAAATAATTCGGATTTATTGCAAAATGATCCGCAAGCGTTGAAACATTTATTACAAGAGAAACTGCCTGCTTACATGATACCTTCGGTTTTTATGAAAATTGAAAAATTTCCACTATTATCCAGTGGAAAGGTAGACAGAAAAGCCCTCCCTGAACCTGTTATAAAAGTTTCCAATGAATTTGTAGAGCCCCGGAATGATATCGAAGACCGGATTCTTGTAATCTGGAAAGATGTATTGGAACTCGACCGAATTGGAATCAATGATAATTTCTTTGAATTGGGTGGGCATTCGCTTCTTGGAATCCAGGTTATTAACAGGATACAGCAGGAATTCAATGTTAAGATTCCTTTCACTGATATTTTTGTCCGATCTACAATCAACCAATTGGCAATACTGATATCTGAGCAGGAAGGGCAAACCCGTCAAGTTGTAGAAATTGCAGAAGAAAAAGATTTTTACAAAGTTTCTTCGGCTCAGAAACGATTGTTTATCCTTCATCAATTGGCACCCGATACCACTGTTTACAATATGCCTTATGTTTTCCCCATATCCGATTATGATAAGGCGAAAATCGAAGAGGTATTTAAATTATTAATAATCAGACATGACAGTCTTCGTACTTTTTTTCAAATGATTGATAATGAGCCTGTGCAACGGATTCTCAAGGATGTGAATTTTACAGTAGATCATTATCATCTAGAAACGTCGCTGTTGAAGGAACATTTAACAGAATTTGTCAAACCCTTTGATTTGAACCGGGCTCCGTTATTACGTGTTGAAATTGTGGATATAGGATCCGGAACTTCCATACGCCGCTTTTTGCTGTTAGATATGCATCATATCATAACCGACGGTGTATCGCAGGCGATTTTTCATAAAGAATTTATCGCTTTGTTAAACGGCGAAGAACTCCCTCCGATTGAAGTACAATATAAAGATTATTCCGAATGGCAGCATACAGAGGTAACGAAGGAACGCTTAAAACAACATAAACAATATTGGTTATCTCAATTAACTGGGGAAATCCCAATTTTAAATCTTCCCACCGATTATCCACGTCCCGTTGTACAGAATTTCGAAGGAAAAGCCGCATGGTTTGAATTGGAGAAAGAACAATTTTTAAAATTCAAACAATTGGCAATCGCAATCAATACAACGTCTTATATTTTATCCCTTGCAATTTTTTATGTTTTATTATCCAAATTGAGTGGCCAGGAAGATGTTATTATCGGGACACCTGTTGCAGGTAGAAGTTTTCCCGAATTTGAAAAAATTATCGGTATGTTTGTCAATACCATTATTTTGAGGAACAATGCATCTCAAGATACACCGTTTAACAACTTCCTGAAGGATTTAAAAAACCGTACTATCGAAGCTTTTCAAAACCAGGATTACCCTTTTGAAGAATTAGTGGAATCAATCGCTTTAAAAAGGGATACAGGAAGAAATCCCTTATTTGATGTAATGTTTGCTCTTCAAAATGAGAAAGAATATGGTGCCGATGCTAGTTCTGTTGATTCTCCCGAAATTCAGTTCAATGAAGATGTTTCGCGTTTCGATATCACCTGGCTTGCAATCGAATCTCCCGATGGATTACGGTTTATGCTCGAATATTGCAGTAGATTGTTTAATGAAGGAACTATTAAACGGTTTATCCATTATTACAAGCAGATTATATCGGCGGTAATTGAAAATCCATCTGTACGTTTATCTCAGATAGAGATCATTACTTCCCCTGAAAAGGAGCAAATCCTGAATGATTTTAATCGTGATTATTCTTATGAACGCAATAAAACCATTCACGATCTTTTTACCCAGCAAGTAGAGAGAACCCCCGATAATCCAGCATTGGTTACAGAGAATGCCCGGTTAACTTATAAAGAGCTGGAAAGTTTATCAAACCAAGTATCATTTGGGTTGAATTTAAAAGGTATACAACCAGGAGATTTTGTCGCTATCAAAATGAATCGTTCCATCGAGATGATAGCATCTATCCTTGGCATTTTAAAAACAGGATGCGCTTATGTCCCCATAAATCCCAAAAACCCTCAAGAACGGACACGGTTTATGATAGCTGATAGTGGCGCAAAACTTTTAATCACATCTCTTACAGAACTTATAGAGGACCTGGAGACCAAGAAAGCATTAGACCAAAATCTTTTAGGGAAATTGCATCCACGCCAAATTCAGAAAGAAACTTTCCAGAATGATTCTCTCGCCTATATAATCTATACTTCAGGTTCCACTGGAAACCCCAAGGGTGTGGCTATTTCTCATGCCAACCTATGTCCTTTATTGCATTGGGGATTCCGTAATATGGGGCTTAATTCAAATGATCGAACCCTTCAAAATTTATCATATTTTTTCGATTGGTCTGTTTTTGAAATCTTTATTACATTAACCTCAGGAGCTTCTTTATATATAACAAATGAAGAAACCGTGTTGATTCCTGAAGAGATGAGAACCTATCTAAAGAACCATCAAATCACGGTTCTTCATATTACCCCCACACAGTATCAAGGCTTGATTAACGCAACAGTTCCAGGAATGGAAAATGAATTACTTTTGGGGACTTTAAAACATCTTTGTATCGGTGCTGAAAAATTAACTTATGAAACTGTAAAACGAAGTTACTCATTAGTGCGGGAAGATTGCCGCATTTATAACATGTACGGGCCTACTGAAGCGACTATTATGGCAGCCGTATTGGAAATCGACCGTTTAAAAGGACATAATTATGAAAATCTTGGAAGTGTTCCGATTGGTTTTCCTATTTCCAATAATTTACTATTTATTTTTGATAAATATATGCGGTTATGTCCAATAAAAGTGGTAGGGGAGTTGTATATCGGAGGTGAAGGTATTGCCCGCGGATATCTCAATAATCCCGAATTAACCGCTGATAAGTTTCATTCCTTCCAGGGGCTTATTTTGAAAAATCCACCCCTGGACCCCGACAAAACTTCTGATATTAATGAAACTATTAATGAACAATTACAAAGTCCATTATCAAAAAGTTTTAAGGGGGTGCAGGGGGGCGTTGTTCACAAAGCCCTCCTGCATAATGATACCATATATTACAAAACCGGCGATTTATGCCGCTGGATTGAAGATGGAACCATCGAATATATTGGCCGTATCGATTTCCAGGTAAAGATTAGGGGCTTTCGAATCGAATTGGGAGAAATCGAAAACAACCTGTTAACTCATTCCAATATAAAATCTGCTGTAGCGATCGTTAAAGCTAGTGATCGCTTATGTGCATATGTAATATTAAATGATGGAACATCCGTT
>JAKAGC010000553.1 GCA_021817755.1 Acidobacteriota bacterium
GTTCGGCCTGGTTTTTCATGCTGCAGGAGGTACAATAGACATAGTGATGGAGAGTGGGATTGCACCAGGGGGCGTAATTGGCATTTTTGGAAATGTTTTCTTTGAGTTTTTTTTGCAATTCCTTCCATGCTCTCTCGGCATCTTCACGGGATTCGTTTTTTTTACATTCGACGATTAGGGTTGAGGTTTGTCCGGTTTGGTTATCGGAATAATACCCGGAGCTATCGACTGCACCATCGGCTCCTTTTGTTTTAAAGGGGATTAACCGGACCAGGGGAAAACGACTTTTAAATTGGGGATCACGGGATAATAAATCGAAACACAACTGCTGAAATGCATCGGCTTCAGGAAATGTTTTGTCGAGGTGTTCCTTTCTATCCCTGGGAATATAGTTATTATAGAATATGGAAAAGGTTTGAAGTTTATCTGTGATAGGAGCATCGATTGAGTTCATAATCGTTCTATATCCTCCAGCCATTCCTCTGATTTTTGATTATAAACTATAACATATCTACGGTAAAAACTCAATAAGATTGGGACGAATTATACTTTTACTAAAACATTGAACGATTGAGAGAGAATACGTTTTCAAGGGAGAATCAATTGAAGGTGAAATTTGCGATATGTCATGTGAGGTTGAAGTGGCGGAAAACAAGAATAAACGGTTTTTTTCCTTTTTTTGATAAAACTTTACCGAAATGGTATAATTATATTTCAACTAGTGTTTGGAGAATTTGAAAATATAATTGAGCGTTGATAGGAGAAAAGCCGGAAGCACTGTGGTAGAGTGATGGGCTAAGAATGAGTGAAACGGTTAATCATAATGAAAGGGCGTATTTGAAACCATCATTAAAGGGGCTTGTACTGATCGGACCTATGCGGGGAAGTAAAAACGGGATCGGAAGCTACACGGAACGGTTAATCACTGAATTACGAAAGGCTCTTCCTGAGTGCAATATACTGGGAACATCAGAGCTTATTGGGACGGGAACAATTAAGGTCAAAGAGGGACAGGATTTGCCTTCGGATTGGCCTGGTACACTGCTGGAATCGATTGACAAGATTCATCCTGAGTTGGTTCATATTCAACATGGTCTTTATATGGGGCATAACAATAAAATGAGTTTTTTCCTGGACAGCCTTCGTGCACGGGGAATTACGGTTGTTGTTACGCTGCACGGAGTGTGGCCATCCTCCTTTATTCGCCGCTGGCCTGTGACTTTTTACAGGATGCTGGCACAAAAAGTAGATAAAGTGATCGTTCACCAGGATGATAAAACGCTCAAGTGCCTTCTAAAAAATGGTATTCCGGGAGATATGATCGATATTATTCCACACGGTACATGGTGCAGTAAAGAAATTGGAAACGAAATATCAAATCCATTGGATGATACGAGGAATCGAAGGGTCGTGCTGTTCGCAGGAAATATCTTTCGCAGAAAAGGCCTTCATATCGTTTTGAATGCATTTCCGGCAGTAGTGAAAAAAATTGGGGGCGCCTGCCTGGTGGTGGTAGGGAATAAACGGAAGACTTTTTTCTGGGATAATTTGTATCATTTGTGGATAAAAAGAAAAATAAACGGGGGAAAACGGGAGGGTTGGTTACTGGATCGAATGGAATATGTTTCGGATGATGAATTCTGGGCCAGAATCACCTCTGCGGAAGTAGTGGTTTTTCCCTATTTGAGAGTCTATGGTTCAGCAAGCGGAATATTCCACCGGGCATTGGCAGCAGGACGTCCGGTGATCTGTTCAAAGGTTCCGACATTCTGGGAAGCAGTGGAAGCATGGGGAGAGGAATTAAAGGAATTATTTCCGCCGGCAGGGGATGTGGAGGCATGGAGCGCTGCAATGATAAAGATTCTCACGGATGATGGGTTACGGAAACGGGCAACGGAAGCATCGATTATGCTTGGCCATAATACGTCGTGGAGCGTAGCGGCTGAAAAACATGTGCAATTGTACGGGTCAATTCTTTCTTCGAAAGGAAAAATAGGGTGATGACTATGGAATGGAGTAAAAATACAGAGAATGCAGGAACAGAGGATGGAAATGGGGAACGATTACTCTCTCAAATAGATGGAACGGAATCGATTGGAACAAAGGGTTCTCCTTTTACGATGGGTTATATCATCCGAAAATTATTGACTGTATTGGGAGTGGGGGTATTTATCTATTTCATCTACCGGATGGGCTGGCAAAATATTCTGGATAATATCGCGAAATTCGGGATATGGTTCGCTGTTATCCTGGTGGTACAAATGGTGTGGGTCTTGCTTCAAGCGGCTTCGTGGGCGATTATCCAGAATAGCTTATTTCGGAGGGCGGGGTTTTGGTTTTTCGTGCGTATTAAAATTATCAGCGATACGATGAATACGGTTCTGCCTACTGCAAACCTTGGAGGAGACTCGATGCGGGCCTTTCTTATTAAATCCCGTATCCCATTGAAAGAGGGTGTTCCGGGTATACTGGTGGATAAAACTGTGGAGTCTATCGGGGGTGTGCTTTTTATGGCCTGGGGGATTTTAATTACGATTTTATTTTTCCCTATACCGCGCGCTTTACTTATACCTGCTGTTATTTGTCTGTTTGTATTACTGGTAGCGATTGCTCTATTGATCGTTTTCCAGGTAAAGGGGTTTTACCGTACTGCAATGAAATTCTTCGGATGGATAAAGGGAGTACGGCATTTTTTAGAAAATAAAAAAGAGGTGATCGGAATCCTGGATGAAAACATGCGAAGGCTGTATTTAAATGGCCATGTTAATATTCCGTTATCTATCGGGCTGCATTTTGTAGCGCGCCTGATAGGGGTATTGGAAGTGGTGATCGTGCTCAGGGTATTGGGGCAGCCTGTGGATTTCCTGGGAGCCTGGTTTATTAGTGCAGCGGTAACGATTGCGAATACGATATTGTTTGTTGTTCCGGGACATTGGGGAGTGCAAGAGGGGATGTATGTCCTGGTGTTGAAAACAATGTATTTCAGCGGCTCGATGGGATTGAGCCTGGCGATTATTCGACGAATACGGCGGATATTTCTGCTGGGAGTGGGTTTGATACTGCTTCACCTTGAAAAAGGAGCTCCAGCGAGATTAAATCGAAATACCTTATCAAATATAAACGAGTAAACGAGGAAATAATAATTCCAGTTGAAAATTTTTTTCCTATGGATTAAAATTTCATTTTAACTGTTTTTTCAGTGGGTTAAAAAAGGAGACGTTTTATGGAGCAAACAATGGAATCGCAAACCTGGGGAAGATTCGAGCTTGTGGCTCATCTGGGAAAAGGTGGAATGGGGGATGTGTACAAAGCCTATGATCCGACGCTGAAACGTTTCGTAGCGATTAAAATTTTACGGTACGAAGACCCGGAAGTGGTAAAGCGATTTTTGAGGGAAGCGTGCTCACAAGCACGGGTGGAGCACCGTTACATTTGTAAAATATACGAATCCGGGGAGTATGACGGGCATCCGTATATTGCGATGCAATTTATCGAGGGAGAAGATTTAAAAGCACTGAATAAGCAATTAAATTTTGAAGAGAAAATCCGTATTATAAAAAATGTGGCGCTGGGTTTACACGCAGCCCATACTCAAGGCCTAATCCACAGGGATGTTAAACCGGCCAATATTATGCTGAATCATAACGAAGAAGGGCAATGGAAACCGTATATCATGGATTTCGGTATTGCCCGCGAGCAAGCAGCTCCGGGATTAACGTCGACGGGTATGGTGGTGGGTACACCTTTTTATATGTCACCGGAACAGGCGAAAGGTA
>JAKAGC010000554.1 GCA_021817755.1 Acidobacteriota bacterium
ATCGTAAGCGGTTTCAAAACGATATAGCCCTATGGAAAGAATGGAACTAATTACAAGAAGAATTATCGGCTTCCATAGGGTCCCCTTAAAATGGAAAGCCATAGTCACCTCCGTGTTATTTATTCTGTTTAATTAAAAATTTTAAGATCTCAACGATTTGATTTGAAGCGTCGCCATTTCCGAAAAGAGATAAGTTATTTTTATTAGGCGGGGTTTCCCAGTATTGGCGTGTAGCATTAAGAATTTTATTCTTATCTGCACCTGTTAATGTTGTCCAACCTGATTCAAGAAGTTCGACCCACTCGGTTTGCTCGCGAGTAACAACGCAAGGAGTATCGAAAAAATACCCTTCTTTCTGAACGCCGCCTGAATCGGTGATAATAACACGTGCTTCACTCTCAAGTACTGTCATTTCGGAATAGGATACCGGATCGATTAATAAAGGTAAATGGGAGTGAGTGGATTCGCTTAGTAAACCGGTTTGTTCCATAACTTTTCGAGTACGGGGGTGTACAGGAAATATAATTTTCTTTCCTTCTGAGGCTAATATTTTCAATGCATTCCAGATATTTTCCAGATTTTCGGCGACATCGGTATTTTCCGCACGGTGAGCCGTTACAAGAATAAATTGTTTTCTTTCAAGATTCCATCTTCCCATAATGCCTGAGGCATCTGTTTTTTTTCGCGCTTCCAAAGCCAGATCGAACATGGGATCACCAACTTTAATGCATATAGGGAGCACGTTTTCACTCTTAATTGGGATTAATTCATTTATTGAATAGAAGATGTGGGTAAACCCTTCATTTTTCAAGTTAGCCAGTCCTGTATCGGTAGGAGAAAAAAGAACGGATGACACATGATCGGTAAGAATGCGATTGATTTCTTCCGGCATTTTTTTATTAAAACTTCGGAGCCCTGCTTCTACATGTGCTACGAGTATATGAAGCTTTGATGCAGCCAGAGAACCTGCAAGTGTGGAATTGGTGTCACCATATACCATAACAGCATCCGGCTTCTCTTTCACTAATACTTTCTCGATTTCCATTAACATTCTGCCTGTCTGATCTCCGTGGGAGGAGGAACCGATTTTTAAATGATAAGCAGGTTCCGGAATTCCCAGTTCCTTAAAAAAGATATCAGACATATTATAATCATAATGCTGTCCTGTATGAACAATAATTTCATCAATCCCCTTTTCCTTGATTTTTTTAGAGATAATAGCTGCTTTTATAAATTGAGGTCTGGCTCCCAATATCGAGATAATCTTCATTTTCATTCCTGTCTTTTGCAATTTCATTGATAATATATAATTGTATCAATTTTCTTTGTTCCTGGCAAATACCACGGTCATATTTAATTTATATTCAATAATTTACATTCTCCGATATAGAA
Source organism: Acidobacteriota bacterium (assembly GCA_021817755.1). GTDB lineage: Bacteria > Acidobacteriota > Aminicenantia > UBA2199 > UBA2199 > JAKAGC01. The sequence continues at coordinate 1,393 of JAKAGC010000554.1, forward strand.
AGGAATCATCTTATGTGGAAAATCATATCTCACGCTGGTTATACTTTAAAATACATTCAATTCAAACCATCAGAATTTTTATATAAACCAATAGAGAAAAAGGAAATCAAGAGACATAGGTATTGGGTTTAATTTTTGAAAAAAGAGAAATAACTCGATTTGTTATGACAGAAAGAGTAAATGATCCGGCTTCCTTATAAATAACATGTTATAACATATCTCTACTACTTCTTCTATCACTAATTTCCACTTCAACCTTATTATTCTACATAATAAACGTTTGCAAATTATTTATAAATAGATTCTTTTTAAGAGTTATAATGTCAACATTTTTCCGAACTCTTAACCCAAATAGATTTTTTCTTTATAATCGATCTTAACCTCGGCATACCGGTTGGCTTTCAGTAAAGATAAGACTTTTAAATAAGTTCTGTTCTTTTTTTTCCAGATTTTGTTCAGATGGTGGGCGTATAAATTAATAATAAACCCTCTCGCATTTCCCAAAACCAATTTTCTAAAGCGTTCCAACCAGGAGTAGAATTTTTTGTGCCCATAAATTTGTGCTTTTTGAAGTTGAGCCACAGAAAATTGTATCGGTTTGAAAACCACATGATGAGCATCATACAGACTCCAGTCATTAAACAAGATACGGTTTTCATTTAATAAAGAATAGTACAAATCGCACCCTGGAAATGGCGTCATAATCATGAACTGAACAGAAGTTAACCTGTATTTCCGGCTGAATTGAACAGTTTTTTTTACAGTTTTCCAATTATCCTGGTCCGCTCCTAACATAAACATACCATGGATATGGATATGCATTTTACGAAGAATTTTTATTGCGTTGATAATATCATCTACACCCTGACTTTTTTTAAAAGCTTCCAGAGTTTTAGGGTTAATTGATTCAAAACCGATAAAAACCGTATGACATCCTGCTTTTTTCATTAGTCTAAGCATTTCAATATCTTTTGCTACATCGACCCGGACCTGGGCGGACCATTTGAAGTTTAATTTTTCATCGATCATCGCCCTGAGTAATTCTTTAGTATGTTCAGGTTTTGCAGCAAAATTATCATCATAGAAAAATATCGAATGCTGCCGGTTTCGATATTGACGTAATTCTTTCATTATATTTTCCACAGACCGCATCCGGTACTGTTTACCGAACATCGGAGTAACTGAACAAAATGAACAATGAAAGGGGCATCCCCTGGACGTTTGGATCGGTATTACACTTCCTTTGGACATAAATTTTTTGTTTTTCCCCTTGAATAAGGTAAAATCGGGAAAAGGAATCTTATCTAATTCCGGTGCCGGTTCGGATATGGGATTATGGATAATCTTTCCATTTACTTTATAGGATAGAGCCGGTACATTGGAAAAATTTCGATCTGTTTCCCAGACATCTATAAATTTCATAAGGGAATATTCCCCTTCTCCACGGATTACGTAATCTGCATGTTCAAGAGTTTCATCCGTCAAGAAGGTAGGGTGCGGTCCTCCCATTATCACAGGCACTCCCATATCGTGTATTTTATCGGCAATTTTATAGGCTCTTGGTGCTGTGGAGGTAATACTGGATATTCCGACAATTTCCGCCTCCGGTATTCTTTCCCAATCAATTTCTGCCAGGTCTTCAACATAGACTTCTACATCCCATCCCCTCCGGGTCATTAGATTCCCTAAAATAAATGTTCCTAAACGTGGGGACATATATTTTGAAAATATATGAAATCCGGGTGGTTTTGGTTCGATAAATATTATTTTACTCATTATTTTTCTCCTATTTATTCATCTTTTGAGGAGATTTCTCTTTTATAATTTGTCTTTTTTAAAATCGAAATTTCCCTCTTTTTTTTATTCACCAATTTTTCCCAATGGGAAATACCCTCTTTTAGAAGATTCATTTTATTGGTGAGTTGTTGAATAGCATGAAGCATAATATTTAATTTTTTCTCTGTTTCTTCCCTTGAATATGTTTCAATTTTCCCTTCGATTTCAAGGAATTCACGAAAAAAATCGGAGGTGATTTTGATTTCTTCCAGGGAATACCCAAATAATTGCAAATCTTTGATTAATTCACATAAATATACAAATACGCCGGAATAGAGGCGGAATCCGCCTTCACTACGCATATCCGGTTCGATTATACCTTTTTCTTCCCAATGTTTAATCGTACGGGCGCTTACACCGACCTGCCGCGCAAGAGTTCCGACAGTGAGCCGTTTTTTAAATTCAATGGATTTTTTCTGTGTTTCATTATTTTTGGGAAATCCAATTTTATTCATGATAAGGTAAATTTCTTCCGGGGTATATCCAATTCCCAAAAACTTTTTAATATCTTTGATCTGTTCCAATGTCTCCGTAGAA
>JAKAGC010000555.1 GCA_021817755.1 Acidobacteriota bacterium
TCTACGCCCCCACTAATCCTGCCCAATCTCCTGTTTCCAGTTTATTGGAACGGACAAACGGAGTTAGGGCTTTTTCTTTGATACTTAAAAGGATTAACCTGGATTCAGGGTCTTTTCCCACCAGTTCGGCAGGGAAAGATCTTCCGTCAGTAGTCTGGATATATATTTCATCGAATGGGAACTGAGTAATAAATATACTACTAAGTACATAATTGCGGTCAACTGCTATACCAGAAGAAAAATTCCGTTTATTGCTTTCAAATATTACCTTAACAATAGAAGGAGAAACGGTTTTGAGAATTCCTTTGATTTCAGTTTCGCCGCCTTTCAGTTCCGGTGATGGCGATGCTTTGATATCAACTGAATATAGCGTAATCGCTATAATCATTATTATTATTACAAATATTCGTTGCATGTGATGCCTCCGTGTGTGTTAGATACCGCTGTATCCTTCATTATAGGAAACTTGTTGTATCCCGTAATTGGAACTTGAATCGAAAGAAGAAAAAATTACTTCTCCCATAACAGGGACTTCTTCTTTCTCTGATGAGAGAGTTTCATAGCGGTTATCCGGCTGGTTAGAAACGGTTTGAGCCAGCCGCGTATCTGGTTCATGAGAGTTTTTAAATATGATTCCGCTTCCAATAAAAAGAATGGCACATAAAGCGAAGACCGCTGTAATAGATGCGGTTACTTTTCGACGGGTTTTTCTTTTTTTAATACGACTAAACACCCTATCTTCAAAATCAGCACCCAGGGTAAAGGTCTGTGGATGCTCCATATATCGATCAAAAGGATTTTCATTGTTATTCATGAATCCCTCCGCTTTGTAGGGGAGAAAGATTAATTCTGAGTTGTTCCAATCCCCTGTAAACAAGAGTTTTAATTGTACTAATCGGTTTATCCATAATTTCAGCTATTTCCTCGAATGAAAAATTATCGATTTGTTTCATTATAACAGGAATTCGGGATTTCTCAGGAATCAGGGCAAGCATTTGCTCCAATTCCAGATCCTGTCCCACATTGGGTTTTACTGCGGGTTGCTCGGTTTCCGGATCATCAAGTGAGAAAAACCGTTTTATTTTTTCTTTTCTTAATTCGGATATTGCATGATTGGTGGCTATTCGGAATATCCATGCTTTCAGGTTGGCTGTTCTAATGGACCCGGCTTTGAAATAAACCGTAACAAAGGTTTCCTGGGTTATATCTTCTGCTTTTTCTTTATTACGGAGCATCAGATGTAAGTATTTGAAAACACGGTTTTTATACATTTGCATAACCTCTTTCAGTACGGTTTCGTCTTTTTTTTTTAAGCCTTCGATCAGTCTTAATTGCTCTGTGTCTGTCGTCGTTTCCACGTTAACCGTCATCCTGCAAGCGCTTTTTTTAAAGCCGCTTTTTACTTTTTTACCGGGGCTGCTATTAACTTATTAAGAATTTAATCATTGCCAAACACAATTATTTGCTTTTAATTGTCATCATTTTCATCATTTGTCTGACAATGTATAAGATGCAAAAAAATGGAAAAAAGTTTCAATAAAAAAAATTTTTTTTACTTTTCTACCTGAAATAGTTTTAAGATATCGTCCCGCGTAAGGTTTTTAAAGGTTTTAGATTCAGATGTAATAAGGCTTTCCACCAATTCCCGTTTATGGTTTTGTAAGGCCAGCATTTTTTCTTCGATAGTGTCTTTTACTACCATCCGGTAGACAAAGACATTTTTAGTTTGTCCAATTCGATGGGCACGATCTATGGCTTGAGCTTCCACGGCAGGGTTCCACCATGGATCGAATAATATGACATAATCCGCGGCGGTTAGATTTATTCCGACTCCACCTGCTTTTAAACTCAGAAGAAATACCCGGTTTTTTTCATTTTCCTGGAATTCAGAGATGGCTTTTGCTCTATCTTTTGAACTAATTGAACCATCGATATACGAGTATTTGATGCTTTGTTTTTCCAGATATGTTTTTAATTTCGCCAGTACCTGAACGAATTGGGAGAATACGAGTACTTTGTGTTGTTCTGAGAGGATATCGTCGATGAGTTCAGTGAAGTAATCGAATTTTATGGAAGGTAAAGAATCGTACTGGGGATCGAGTAATGATGGGAACAGGCATACCTGGCGAAGCCGGAGCATTCCTTCGAGGATTATAAATAGGGATTTCTCAAGTCCTTCCTTATCTATGGCGCTTGTAATTTTATCATGGTAATGTTTGGCTGTGCTGATATAGAGTTTTGCTTGTTCTTCTTCCATTTTTAATGAAGATATGATATTGGTTTTGGGAGGGAGTTCTTTTTCGACTTCTTCTTTTTTACGGCGTAACACGAAAGGGTAGATCATTTTTTTTAATGTATCGATCTTGTCTATCTCTTTATTTTTTTCTACCGGTATTGCCCATTCTTTTTTAAACCATTCCTTTTTTCCGAGGAACCCGGGGAAGAGGAAATCGAATAACGACCACAATTCCATGGTGTTGTTTTCGATGGGGGTGCCGCTGAGCGTCAGCTTGTGTTTAGCTGGGATTAGTTTTACCGACATTGAAATCTGGGACGAATAATTCTTAATGTTCTGAGCTTCATCGAGTACGATATAATTAAATTTAAATTCTTGAAAAAGCTCGATATCGTTCCGTAATGTTCCATAACTGGTTATGATGATGTCGATGTCTGCCCATTTCTCTGTAGTTTTATTCCTGGAAGCACCGTGATGCCGGTATATAGTAAAGCTATCCGTAAATTTTTCGATTTCCATTTCCCAATTAATCAGTGTGGAGACAGGTGTTACGAGGAGAGATGTTTTTAGCAAGTCTTTATCTTTTAATCTCTGGAAAAGAGCCAATGTTTGAACTGTTTTTCCCAAGCCCATATCATCGGCGAGACAACCGTTTAATCGGTAATCGTAAAGAAATTTTAACCAGTGGAAACCGTATTCCTGGTATTTTCTTAATTTTCCTTTAAAATTAGGAGATATATCATATGACGCGAATTGCTTGAAATTTTTTAAACGTCGTGCCATAGCCAATTTTTCTTTTAATAACGGCATGGATTCCATCCGTTTATCATAGAGCATTTCGATCAATGCAAAGTTATTAATCGGGACACGGTAGGTATTTTCATGGGTTTCGGCGAGACGAATTGCTTTTTTTAATTTTTCGATATCTTCTGGGCGGATCATTCGAGGTCGGCCCTCGGAATCATAGATAATACCGTTTTCTAATGCGATGGGAGTAATTTCGAACTGTTTAAATGAATGGTTATCTAACAGAAAGGGTTTGAATTCCAACCAATCCCTGGTTTCTTTAAAATTAAAAACAACAGAACCGTTCATATTTTCGAAATACTGATTTTTCTTCTCATCAAATATTTTAAATCCCCGGTTCAGGTAGTGTTGCCCTTTTTCGATCAACCATTTTTTTAAATTTCCTTGAATCAGGAATAAGTTTAATTTTTCTCGGTTTGAATATTTTAATGGTATTTTTGATTTATCGACATGCTTGAGCATTGAATCTGTGTTTAGGAGCGTAAGACACATTTTTTCAAAGTTATTATTCGTCTCTATTCCCTGGAAATGGAATCCGGGGTTTTGCTTACAGTATTCATCGGCTACTGAGCGGTAGTCGAATCTCAAAAAAATTGAAAAACCCAGTGATGGGATGATACGTTCTGCTGGAATGACTATTTCGGGTATCGGGTTAAAATCAAGAAGGATTGATGGATTGATATCATAGTGAATGGTTATATCTTCCGATTCAAAT
>JAKAGC010000556.1 GCA_021817755.1 Acidobacteriota bacterium
TTTTAAAGAAGCCAGTGATAAAGAAGAAAAAGGAATTGAAAAAATATCCGCCATTGGTCACGCATATTTTGATTTTTTCAAGAGAGAACCCAATCACTTTTCTCTCATGCTGCACTATGAGACAAATGAAATGAATCCAACCAATTTCGAGAATAACCCCAATGTCAAATACTGTTTCGACATGGGAGAAAAAATATTTACCCTCATGAGAAATTGCATACAATTAGGAATCGATGATGGAACGATCCGAAGTAATATTGATCCCATAAAAATTTCCCTTGTTCTCTGGGGTCATTCTGCTGGAATATTGCACCTCTTCAAAGCCAAAGAAAAAATAATAAAAGAAATGTTTCATACAGGAATAGACGAAATTTACGCTATGTCCCATCAATTGATCCGTGCTACCCTTGAGAATCACGAAAAAAAAGTAGTAAAAAAAAGTAAAAAAGGAGAGGCGAAATGAAACGACTCCCTATTACCCTTATATTAATCCTATATCTTTTCATTTCGCTCCCCCTTAATGGAGCCCAATCGTCAATATCCTCTCAAATGGATTTCCAACCCTTAAATGAAATCCTTTCTGATTATATTCGAATCGGTCTTGAAAATAATCTTGCTCTTCAACAGGAACGGTTTTCCCTTGAAAAAAGTCTCGAGGCACTTCGAGAAGCAAAAGGAATGATGTTGCCTTCCATTTCCATTGAATCCCGCTATTCCAGGGCTGGTGGTGGACGAACTATCGATATGCCCATTGGTGATCTCGTCAACCCCATTCATAAGACTTTAAACCAACTCTTAATCGCACATGGATTATCCCCACTCTTTCCTGCCAATATTCAAAACGAAGTCATTCCATTTCTCAGGAAAAAAGAACAAGATACGAAAATCCGTTTAGTTCAACCATTATTTCAACCTGCAATCATCTATAATATTAAAATTAAAAAAGACATGACCGCTGTGGAAAAAGCAAGGATTGAAACATATAAACGCCAATTAATCGAAGATATCTCCAGTGCTTACTATACATACCTTAAAACTGTTCAAATCACAACCATACTAAAAACAACACGCAAATTACTCGAAGAGAATCTTGCTTTCTGTCAGAGTCTGTATAAAAATAATGCTGTTACCGAAGAAGTCGTTCTTCGCTCAAAAGCAGAACTAAGCAATCTTGAAACAAAAGAAGCAGAAAACGATAAAAACCGAAAAATGGCCGCATCCTATTTTAATTTCCTTATTAATCACCCCCTTGATGAAGAAATCCGAACCATTCCCATTTCCGATTCTATCCCACCCCTTCCCTTCTTCAAGGCCATAGATATACCCAAGGAAACCCAAAACGCTATCGCCCACCGCGAGGAATTTGTTCAATTACAAGGCGCACTCAACGCGATAAGTCATAGTATTACCCTTCATAAATCTTCTATATTACCCACTATATCAGCCGTTGTCGATTACGGTTACCAGGGAGAAACATATCGTTTCGCAAAAGATAGCGATTATTGGATGGGTTCTCTCGTTTTAAGCTGGAATATATTCCGTGGAGGGCAGGACCAGGCACGTAAAAACCAGGCCATATATGAACAGAAACAAATGCAAACCAAACAAATGGAACTGGAACAACAAATCCGCCTCCAGGTTCGAGATGCTGCCCTCGCTGTTGAAGCCGCCCAAAAAGCAGTAATCGCCACTCACGATTCCCTGGATTCACAAGAAAAAGCATTTTTTATTATATCAAAAAAATACCGGCAGGATATGATTTTACAAATCGAATTCCTGAAAGCTCAAAATGATTATACCAATGCAGCAGTGGCATACATTATCGCATTGTATGATTACAATATCCAGGTATCCCAATTGGAAAGATCTTCCGCTTCATTTAATCTTATTAATTCAAATTCCGAAAACACACAGGAGGCTTTACAATGAACATATATTTAAAAAAGAAATATTTCATTTTCATAATAATAAGCTCATTATTATCAATAGTATTTTTTACTCAATGTGGAAAGAGTGATTCCTCTGTTCTTGAAGAAAAAACCACCCCAGTAAAATTGGTAAAAATTCAAAAGCAAATTGTCCCTATTCCGATATTTGCCAGTGGCCAGCTTTCTCCTGAAGCCCTAATAAAATTATCCTTTAAAACCGGAGGCATTATCCGTAAGTTGTATGCCAACAGCGGAGAAACCGTTTCAAAAGGGAAAACACTGGCTACTTTAGATTTATCCGAAATACAGGCTCAATACAGCCAGGCAAAAAATGCATTTGAGAAATCACAGCGCGATTTGAACCGTATTCGTAATCTTTATAACGATCATGCCGCGACACTTTCACAACTTCAGGATGTTGAAACCGCTTTTAATGTCTCACAATCCACGCTTAAAATTGCACAATTCAATCTGGACCATTCCACAATAATTGCACCCGCAGAAGGGAAAATCTTAAAAAGACTTGCGGAAGAAGGAGAGATGACAGGTCCTGGTATACCTGTTTTTCTTTTCGGTTCGACACAAAGTCAATGGGTAGTAAAAGCCGGTATTTCCGAAAGAGATGTCGTACGTCTTACTTTAAGAGATAAAGCCTCGCTTCGTTTTGATGCTTATCCGGGAAAAACTTTTTCCGCTTATGTTAGTGAAATCCCTGATTCCATTGATCCTGCAAGCGGTACATATGAAGTAGAGTTAACCCTTGAAAACACAAATACTAACCAACTCAAACTCACTGCCGGATTTGTGGCCGATACCACAATTATACCTTCCACAGGTGAATCATATTTCCTTGTTCCTATCGATTCTATAGTAGATGGAGAAGGAAGTAAAGGATCCGTATTTACTGTCCAAAACAACCGAGCTGTTCGAGTAAAAGTTGAAATCGTACACCTATTCCCCCAATATGCTGCCGTTAAATCCGGTCTCGATGGAATAGAAATGGTCGTTACTTCTGGGGCACCTTACTTAAGAGATGGTGCTGCCGTAATAGTTAGCCCCAATACCGGTGGAAACCCTCTCCCCTAACTCCTTACATTTGTGGAGAACAATATGAATATATCTAAACTTTCTATCGATAATCACCAATTTACCATTATGGCAGTCATACTCCTCGTCGTATTCGGTATTCAATCCATGATTCAAATGCCCAAATCCGAAGATCCGGTTGCATCCAAACCCGGAGCCAGTATATTCGTCATTTATCCAGGGGCAACTCCCACCGATATAGAACAACTTATAGTCGATCCTATTGAAGATACCTTAAATGAATTGGATGACATTAAACGGATCGAATCCACTTCTAATGACGGGTTGGCAGTACTTCAGATCGAATTCACACCCGGTAGTGATCCAGATGATAAATTCTCGGATATCAATGAAAAAATTAATACCGTTCGTTCCAAACTCCCCAACGATATCTATGCCCTTGAAACCATGAAATGGTCTGTTACCGATACAAATTTTATCCAATACGCTCTAATCCCTCGAGATAAAAAAAACATCGATTACCGTGAACTTGAAAAACAAGCAGATATCCTTGAAAAAACATTAAAAAAGATCAATGGTATTAAAAAAGCCGAAAGTTGGGCATTCCCCAAACAAGAAGTCCAGGTTGAATTAAATCTTAGTAAAATGGCAAAATTAAAAATTCCACTCAACCGGGTATTGGGTGTCATTCAATCATCCAATTTAAATATTCCTGGTGGAACACTCGAGGCAGGAATCAAACAATTTTCCGTTCAGACCAGCGGGTCTTACGAATC
>JAKAGC010000557.1 GCA_021817755.1 Acidobacteriota bacterium
CCATTAGCCAAAATGCCCACTGATATAATTCTCGGTATGTTTTTCTTTTGGTTTGGTAAATACCTGCTGGGTCAAACCGAATTCAATTAGTTTTCCGAGGTATAGGTAACCGGTATAATCGGATGCTCTTGCTGCTTGTTGCATATTATGTGTAACGATGATAATACTGTATTCTTTTTTTAATTCGCGGATTAATTCCTCAACTCTCATGGTGGATATGGGGTCTAACGCAGAACATGGTTCATCCATGAGAATAATCTCGGGATTCATTGTGAGCGTCCTGGCTATACATAATCGCTGCTGCTGTTCGAGTGAAAGAGTTAAAGCGGACCGATTTAATTTATCTTTTAAATCATCCCATAATAAAACATGATTCAATGACTGTTCGACAATTTGAGGGAATTTTTTCTTATTTGCTATTCTGTGTATTTCGAGACCAAATGTAATATTGTCAAAGATAGAGAGGGGAAAGGGGTTGGGGCGTTGGAAAACCATCCCGACTTTTCGACGAAGAGCAACGAGGTCGATATCGGAAGTCAAAATGTTCTGTCCGTCGATATTTACGGAACCGGTCATCTTCACACCGTCAATCAAGTCATTCATACGGTTGAAAACTCTAAGTAATGTGGATTTCCCGCAACCTGAAGGACCGATCATGGCAGTAATTTTATTTTTTGGGATGGTAATGTCGATGTCAATTAATGCGTGAAAGGTCTCATAAAATAAATTCAATTTCTCTGTTTTTATTATTGGGAGTTCATTTTCAATCATGTTATATACCCTGCTTGGTTTATTAACCAAATTTTCCGGTGATATAGTCTTCGGTTTGTTTTTCATGGGGTGCGGTGAATATTTTTTTTGTATCTCCGACTTCAATAAGTTTCCCCATCAGGAAAAATGCTGTTCTGTCACCAACTCTGGAAGCCTGGGCAACGTTGTTGGTAACAAGGATTATGGTGTATTTTTTTTTAAAGATCAACATGGCTTCTTCTACTTTTGCAGTAGAAATGGGATCTAGGCCGGAAGTGGGTTCATCGAACAGTATGACTTCAGGGTTAACGGCGAGGATACGTGAAATACATAACCGCTGTTGCTGGCCTCCGGACAGATTAAATGCAGAGGTATGGAGTCGGTCTTTTACTTCGTCCCATAAATAGGATTCGATTAAACTTTTTTCGACTATTCCCATAAGGGTGGATTTATTGGTTATGCCGTGCATTCGGGGGCCATAGGCTATATTATCGAATATAGAAAGAGGTAAAGGGGTGGGAAGTGCGAAAACAATGCCTACTCTTTTTCTTAAAGACTCAACATCGTGGTGCTTGTAAATATCAACATTATCCAGTAAGATGGTCCCATCGAGTTTGAATCCGGGAGTTAAATCATTTAATCTGTTCAACGAATTTAAAAAGGTTGATTTCCCGGAGTTAGCAGGACCGATGATTGTAAAGATTTCATTTGCATATACCTGGATTGTGAGATCTTTTATTGATTGTACATTTCCGTACCAGGTATTTAATTGTTGTATATTGAATTTAATTGTTTGGGATTTTGTTTCCATTTGGCTACCATTTTTTCTTTTTTCGGAATTTAGATCGTACGATAATCGCGAAAAGATTAAGCATTAATACAAGGGATAATAGAACAAGTGCTGTGCCGTACCGGGTGCTTTCGGGGATTCCGGGGACTTGTGTGGATATAACATACAGATGATAAGGTAGTGCCATAACTTGATCGAATATGGAAGTGGGTAGGTGAGGGAGATAAAATGCGGCAACTGTAAAGAGTATGGGGGCTGTTTCTCCAGCGGCTCTTCCGATCCCTAAAATGGTTCCTGTTAGAATACCGGGGAGTGCATGGGGTAAAACGGAATGTCGGATGGTTTGCCATTTACTGGCACCGAGGGAAAGACTGACTATGCGAAAGGATTGGGGGACGCTTTCCAGTGCTTCACGGGACGCAGTGATTATTACGGGTAATATCATAATACCGAGGGTAAGAGCACCTGCGAGAATGGATACACCGAATTGAAAGAATATAACAAAAATACCGAGTCCGAAGAGTCCGTAGACGACAGAGGGAACACCTGCAAGATTGACGATAGCGAGTTTGATAATTCGGCTAAGATAATTATTTTTTGCGTATTCTACGAGGTAGATTGCGGTGAGGACACCGAGTGGGAGTGCAAATAAAACGGCTCCGGCTACGAGGTAAAGGGTTCCGAGAATTGCAGGGAAAATGCCGCCTTGTGTCATTCCTTTTTTGGGCATTGCTGTTAAGAATTCCCAGTTAATGGCAGCTATTCCTTTGTATAGAATAATTGCGAGAATAATGACTACGGGAAGAACAACGAGGACAGTGCAGCCAAAAAGAAGGGCGGATGCAATTTTTTCTTGAGTTTTAACGTTTTTAAGGTTCATTTATTTCATACCTTTATCATTTGTCATGATGTGTATTATACTCAGGCTTTATGGCGGTTTTTATGTAAGTAGATATCGGCAATACCATTAATAGCGAAGGTAATGACAAAGAGGACGATTCCGATAGCGAAAAGGGCGGCATAATGAGAGCCTCCCTGAACCGTTTCTCCCATTTCTGCGGCGATGGTGGCTGTTAGGGTTCGTACGGGTTGCAATATGGTATGAGGGATAAGGGCGGCATTCCCGGTAACCATCATAACGGCCATGGTTTCGCCGATTACACGCCCGATTCCCAACATTAATGCAGCGATAATTCCGGGTCTTGCAGCATGTGAAACGATGCGGCGAGTGGTTTGCCATCGTGTGGCTCCCATGGATAAAGCGGCTTCCCTGTATTGTTTGGGGACAGCGGTTATGGCGTCTTCGGCAATAGATACGATGGTGGGCATGGCCATAAAAGCGAGGGTAATTGAACCGGAAAGAGCGGTAAGACCTGTAGAAAGGTGGAAAATATTTTTTATCAAGGGGCCAAGAGTCATCATACCGATAAATCCGATTACTACGGATGGGATGGCTGCTAATAATTCGATTCCGGCTTTGAGGATTTCGCGTGTTTTCTTGGGGGCTATTTCAGCAATATACAATGCACTACCTATTCCCACCGGAATGGAAAGAATGGCTGCTCCTAATGTGACAGCAACGGATCCCATTATTAAGGGGAGTATGCCGTATTGGGGGGGATTGGAAATTGGATACCAATTCTTTCCGGTTAAAAATTGGGCTGGAGATATGGATGAAAAAACCGTTAGACCTTCTTTTAATAAAAATATAAAAATAAGTACAACGATTACAATGGATGTAATACCGCTTAAAAATATTGTTTTCTCTATCAGGTATTCTTTAATCTTGCGTTTTTGGACCTTCATATACGGATTCCTTTATCTAATTGATCCTGTATTTATTTAATTGCATTTTATTCTCAGATTCCGGGGTTAGTGTATGGTTTATATTTTTTAGATATTTTTAATGGGAACAAAATCAAGCTTTTTAACGATAGCCTGCCCTTCTGGGGAAAGAATGAAGTCGATGATTTTTTTTACATTTCCTTGGGGAATGCCACGGGTATACATGAGTAGGGGACGTGAAATGGGATAAGAACCATTTACTACGCTTTCAATAGTAGGAGAGATATATGGGGATAGTTTATCTTTGGCTATGTGAATGGGTTTCTGTTTTGGGGAAATATACCCCATTCCGTAGTATCCAATGGCGGAGGTGTTTTGAGCTATTTCATCAGCGATAGCCTGGGAGCTTGATAAAAGGAGAGATCG
>JAKAGC010000558.1 GCA_021817755.1 Acidobacteriota bacterium
ATTTTATTTCTACTTTAGCCAATAAACTACCAGCTTTTAAATTCCCTGTTTGGGTTCTTTATCTCCTTATTCTCATTACTGCGGTTATCGCTAATTTTACAATTTTCGATTCTCAAACCATCATTCGACAGCAGAACCAGTTAAAAATGGAAATTGGAGATGCCCAATTGAATGAACTTCTTTATAAATATCATGATAAAATCGGTTTCACCGGGAAAATAGCCACCAATTACCAGTATCTCAGATTTCTTCCCAATCTTGAACCCTATTATCTTTACAAAGCCGGTCGTATTTCGTACGATTTTCTTCAATATCTCGATACTCCCCAAGGTCAGGAAATCCATTATCTTCTTATTCCAAAAATTATAAAATCCGAAACTGCTGTTTATTCATATATCCGTGAAAAAGTCAAAAATGGCGAATACCGGTTTATATTCAAACATCGTGGGTATGAATTCTATTTTGTCAGAGCCTTGCCATCCGTGAACACTCCTACTGGAAATTAGAGGTAGTCATGCTGTTTGTATTCATAATCATCGCATTTTTTCAAATGACTTTAATTCCAGGGTTTCTTGTCGCCACACATCTTCGAATTATACCCACATTTTCCATCCAATTTTTTCTCTATATTTTTGCTTTCAGTCTCATTTTTAATTCTTTATTTGTCTTCACTCTTACCCTCTTTCATCTTTTTGTTCCTATAGCCGTTTATATTCTTCTTTTAATCGAAGCTATTCTTCTTATTTATTATTTTTATCCCTCTCAAAAAAGGAAAATTACTCTTGATTTTTCTTCTCTTTTTCAATCAGTCCGTACTTTTTTTAAAACCAATTCCTGGCTATATATTCTTTTATTCATTGCAACGCTTGTTTGTTGTTTAGTTTTCATAAAATATGCTATTACCCGGTTTAAGGAGGTATTTTACCTCAATGATGCCGTTTTATCGTGGAATCGTTTCGCACTTGATTGGTATCACAATCGTTTTCCTACCGAAGCATGGTTCTATCCTCAGATCATTTCTTCCAATTGGGCCCTTGCGTACAATATTATGGGATCACCTCAAATTCAATTTGTCGCTCGAAATATTATGATATTTTTTTCCCTTGGAACTCTTGCATTATTTATCGATCTTGGGCTTCGGAAAAAGAATTCTTTTTATTTTATTGCCGCCATATTCTATTCCATCATAATGAATTATTTATTTCTTCCCGATTTTCTCACTGAGGGATATGTCGATATACCCGTATCGTTTTTCGGATTTCTTGCGTTTTATGTCATGCATATCCGTGAGGAGATTTCTTCATTTGATATAAGAGCTTCTTTGCTATCCATAACTTTTGCGTCGGCAGCAGCAGCCACAAAACAAGCCGGTCTCTATATCTTGATATTTGTACTTGTATGGAATGTCTTCCTCTTAACCAAAAACAAAGCACAGTTTACTCGTAAATCTATATTGAAAATTGCAATCGCTATTTTTCTTATTATATCCACAATTGTTTTTTCTTGGTATGGGAACCGAATAATCAATATTGCGCAGGGGCATGAGAAAGCAGGGATAAAAATTGTTACCCAGGATGTCCATAAAAACAGAACCATGATTGAACGGTTCCAGTACGGATTCCAGCGTATTCTCGATGCAAAAGGCAAGAAATCTTCGCCCGTATCTTCATTATATGTCACCGGGATATTGCTTTTGCTTGGATTATTTCACAAATCATCAAGGAATTTGACATTATTTCTTGTAATCCCTTTTATTATTTTGTGGGGATTTTTCTTTAGTTACGATTACCGGAACTTAACACTTGCCATACCCTTCATCGCTTTTTCTTCAGCTTTTGGCCTTGCCTTTCCCGTACGATTGATAAATACTGTTTTACAAAAAACAGCATTCGGGAAAAAGTTCCTCGAATTAAACAAAAGTTTTGACGGGGTCAAGGGGGCGGTTTTTCAAAAGAGCCCCCTTGAAAATTCAATAAAAAGCCAAACATCAACTATTAACTCTTCACGCAAACTGTTCTCTTCTATTAATCTTTCCATTCCAATAATTTTTCTTCTTTTTCTTATTTCTATTATTGTTCTCAATTTCACCTTATTTAAACCACCCGCAATAATTGATAACCAGGTTACCCAGCTAAAGAAGATTGGAAATGAAGGTTTAAATATACAGTTGTACAGTTATTTCGATTCTCATGGTATCGATGGGAAGGTTTTCAGTAAATATCCGTTTTTCAGGTTTCTTCCTCATCTTGGGGAGTATTGGGTGTCCGAGAGAGATAGTAATGGAGTTGAATATTTTCTTGAAGATTATTCTGTTACCAATAAAGAGATACTCAAAGCCATTAAAGAAAAGCTCAAAACCCGTGAATACCAAGTAATTTTCCGGCTTAATCAATACCGGTTAATTAAATTGAATAATCAGGTCAGTGTCCCGCAAGGAAATTAATTATGAAACCAGTTATTCTAATACCCGCATATAATCCTGATGAAAATCTCATTCAGGTTGTCGATCGATTAATAGCTCTCGATATACCCCATATCATTGTCGTCGATGATGGAAGTAAACCTCAATGTAAGGAGATATTCAGACAGGTTCAACAGAAAGAACAGTGCCATGTACTTTTTCATGCTGTTAATTCCGGTAAAGGGCGTGCATTAAAAACCGGGTTCAATTATTTCTGTCTCCATTTTCCTGACAGTCCCGGAGTTGTAACTGCTGATGCCGATGGACAGCATCAGTCAGCCGATATCTTAAAAGTCATAGCTGCTCTTGAAGAAAATCCTGAAAGATTAATCATCGGATCCAGGCAATGGGAAGGTCATATTCCCTTTCGCAGTTTATTCGGAAATTTTCTCACCAGGGCTATATTTTCTTTATTAGTTGGCAAGAAGTTGTCAGACACCCAATCCGGGCTTCGTGGGATCCCCCGTTCCTTTATATATCGAATTTTGACATTAAAAGGAGAACGGTATGAATATGAAATGAATATGCTCATCGAGACCAAAGTCGAATCTGTAAAAATACTTGAAATACCAATAGATACCATTTACATTGAGAATAATAAATCTTCTCATTTCAATCCCCTTGTCGATTCCATGAAAATCTATTTCCTTTTGTTCCGGTTTCTGTTTTCGTCGTTATTTTCAGCATTGATCGATTTTATCGCTTTTATTTCCATATACAAAACTACCCGGAATCTGTTATATGCTATTATCGTAGCCCGTATTGTTTCCGGTTCTGTTAATTTCCTCGTTAATAAAAACATCGTATTTAAAGATCGTAACCGTTTCATTCCTACTCTTTTCAAATTTGTTTTATTACTTGTTGTTCGAGGAATTATTTCCTATTTACTCATCGAGCGGCTCAGTTTCTTTTTTGGATTTACCGTTACCACACTTTATTTAGTAGTTGAATCCACGTTGTTTTGGGCCAGTTTTGCGCTTCAGAGGGATTTTGTTTTTTACCATCGCCAGGAAGAATAGAAAGATGAATACAACCGATTGGGATCATTATTATAGACAGCCTTACAAATTGAATACGTTTCTGAAACGGATTGTTACCCGTAGAATTATCCGGTATTTAAATCGGACTATGAAGCCAGCCCATCAGTTTTCATTAATTGAATTCGGAGGTGGGAACAGTTGTTTTTATATTCCGTTTGAACAAAATTTCCGGCCTTCGATATATAATGTAATCGATAATAACCCTTTAGGGCTTCAGCATTTAGAGCAGAGAGTCCCCCATTCTT
>JAKAGC010000559.1 GCA_021817755.1 Acidobacteriota bacterium
AAGTGGAGTATATACCTCGGACATCGGGAGGGAAACCGGATAGACGGTTGCTTCCTGTGCCTGAAGGGGGAATGGGAGGAGAATTTACTGCACCGAGGGAACGCATTGAAGAGGAATTGTCTCAAATTTGGGGTGAAGTACTGGGAATCGATACGAGGAAGAAAAAGATAGGAATCGATGATAATTTTTTCGATCTTGGAGGACATTCATTGAAAGCAACGGTTTTGGCTTCCAGGATTCATAAGGGTTTGGGTGTAAAAATTTCGTTGGGAGATATATTTAAAAATCAGACGATACGGGGATTGGCAGAGTGCATTAAAAATGTTAAAAAGACACTTTTTACTGAATTGGAAAGAGTAGAAGAGCGTGAGTATTATGAATTGTCTTTTAATCAAAAGAGATTGTGGATTACAAATCAACTGGAACCGGGGAGTTCTGTTTATAATCTTTCAACTTCTGTGAGATTGGAAGGGGAGAATAGGGAAGAAATAATAAAAGAGGTTATTATCGGATTGATGGATAGGCACGAGAGCGCCAGGACGAGTTTTGAATTAATTGGAGAATCGCCGGTACAGATTATAAAGAATAGAGTGGAAGCGCCTTTAAGTGTATTTGACCTTTCGCATCATATGGGTACTAAAAAGGAACAGGAACGGGTGCGGGTTAATTATGAAGCGGTATCTGCTCCTTTCGATTTGTCGACGCCTCCATTATTCCGGGCAGTGCTGATTAAGCTTGAAGAAAAAGAGTGGGAACTTGTGTTTACGATGCATCATATTATTTCGGACGGATGGTCGATAGGGGTATTGACAAAAGATTTTTTCAGGTTTTATAACACACTTTCAAATGGTAAAACAGTAAAGATAGATGAGTTAGCGATTCAATATAAAGATTTTGCAATATGGCAGAATGAGCGGTTGCAAGAGAAGGAGTTTAAAGAGAGTTCGCTTTCATATTGGAGGGAGAAACTGGGGAATGGGGCGGTACGACTGACACTGCCTATGGATTTTGTGGGAGGGAATGAAAATCGTGAAAGTGCAGGTTATAGGTTTACAATACATGGGGAGACCTATAATAAAATGAAGGAGTTGGCAAAAAAGCACAACACTGGAATTTTTACGGTGACCTTAGCGTTGCTTAGTATAACGATGTCCAAACTTTCGGGTCAGCAGGATTTCTTAATGGGTATGGTGGGGGCAGGAAGAGAAAACTTGCTGCTTTATCCTATTGTGGGATTTTTTGTTAATACGTTGGTGGTGAGGCCACGTATCGATTATACACGCAGCTTGGGGGATATACTTGATGAAATGGGAAAGGATCAATTGGAATTGCAGAAGTACCAGGATTATCCATTGGAACTGGTATGTGAAGATTTGAAAATGGGATACCCGGATATCAGGTTGATGTTTAACATGGTAAATATTTTCAATACGGAAGTGGGTGAGGATATCGATGATTTTAATGGGCTTCACATGGAACGTGTGCAGGATGTAAAATTCGATATGGCATTGTATGGTGTGCCTTATCGGAATGGTTTGCGTTTTCACTGCATGTACAGGAAAGGATGTTTTAAAAAAGAGACAATCGAGTATATGATGGGGCAATACAAGAAAATTGCAGAACTTGGTGTAGGGAAACCTGATTTACCGGTGAACACCTATTTGTTTGAGAAGAAAAAGAAACGGCTGGTATTGGAGTAATTGGATGATGAAACGAAAGGAAAAGAACGATGAAATAGATAATGGAGAGAATTGGTAATGATAATCGAAACTTTTGAAAAGATTGCTATAGAATTAAAAAATAAAGGGGCACTTGAAACGCGGGATGGTGAGATTACTTATGGGGAGTTGAACGATAAAGCAAATGCCCTGGGGTATGGAATTATAAAGAGTTATCCTTCCAATGATGTGAGTGAGGATGAGCAAACTGTGGGGCTATTGCTGGATAATGGGGTGGACCAGGTAATGGGAATCCTGGGGGTATTGAAAGCAGGGAAGATTTATGTACCGCTGGACCCTTCCTATCCGAAAGAACGATTGCTGAAGATAATGGGGAATGCAGGGATTAAATTGATGGTATGCAATGCAGCAACGTTATCTTTAGGGGAAGAATTGACTGAGATTTTGGGGAAAGAATATAATCATGGGGGTACGGGGATTATCTCTTTGGAGAGAGAGATTGAGAGCAGAGATAATATTGGGGAGAATTTACGTAGGTGGGATGGTTCCAGTGAAAACAGGCCGGCTTATATATTGTATACTTCGGGTTCTACGGGAGAACCGAAAGGGGTTCGGCAAACCTGCGGAAATGTTTATTTTTATGCGAAGAGTTATATTGATTGGTTGGGAATCAAACCGGAAGACCGGATGACCTATCTTACGGCTTTTAGCCATGATGGAGCCGTAGTGGATATTTTTTCGGGGATTTTATCGGGTGCAGTTTTATGTCCATTGAATATAAAAGGGGAATGGGGTATGGAAGAAATCGCAAGGTGGATGATAGATATGAAAATTACGATCTATCATAGTGTGGCGACTGTTTTTCATTACCTTTTAGAGTCGATTCGAAGGGGAATGGAATTTCCTATGTTGAAGTATATTGTTATTGGAGGAGAGAAATTCCGTTCAGCGGATATGAAGCCGGCAAAGACTCTTTTTAGGGATACGAAGCTGGTTCACCTTTATGGGCAGACAGAGTCTTCTGTGAATACAATGGGGTTTTTGGGAGAAGGAGAGGGGAAGGAATTTGAACGAATCACGCTGGGTGATCCAATCGAGGGAGTTCAATTGCTGGTATTGAATGAAGAGGGAGAAGAGGTAAATGCACTGGAAGTGGGAGAGATATTCGTGGTATGTGGGCATATTGCGAGGGGTTACTGGAAAAATTCGGAAGCAACTAAAAAGGCATTTCTTAATGATGAGGAATTGGGTTTAGTGTATCGAACAGGAGACCTTGGACGTCTGGGGGTTGATGGGAGAATCGAATTTGTAGGAAGAAAAGATCACCAGTTGAAAATCAGGGGATTCCGGGTGGAAGCGGAGGAGATCGAAGAGATATTGGGATTGCATGAAAAAGTAAAAGAAGGGGTGGTTAAGGGTGTGGAAGATAAAAGGGGAGAAATTCATTTAAGTGCCAATATAGTTCCGAAGGATGGGATGGAAGCTTCAGGGGGAACGTTAGGGATTAATGAATTGAAGGCGTATCTGGGGAAATACTTACCGGATTATATGATTCCTTCTTATTTCACATTTTTAACTGAAATACCGCGAACGGTAAGCGGTAAGCCGGATCGAAACGGGTTACAGGAACCGGATCAAATTGGGGAATCAATCTATATAGCACCAAGGAATGAAATAGAAGAGAAGCTAGAAAGGATGTGGTCGGAGATACTGGATATACCGAAAGATAAAATCGGTATAGAAGGGAATTTTTTCAATCTTGGTGGCCATTCTCTCAAAGCGATTACATTGATTGCACAAATTAGGAAGGAATTTAATGTGGATATTTCTCTTGTTAATATATTTAACAAACCATTTATTCGTGCTATTTCGGAATTAATCTTGAGAGGAGAAAAAACACAATATATAGAATTAGAGAAAGTGGAAAAGAGAGACTTCTATCCTCTCTCATTCAACCAACAGCGGATTTTTGTTCTTCATCAATTAAATCCGGGGAGTCCTGCATACAATATGCCGCAGCGCTTCTCCCTGGATGGTGTAATCGATGTGCAAGGAGTGGAGCGGGT
>JAKAGC010000560.1 GCA_021817755.1 Acidobacteriota bacterium
TCCCAATTGCCCTGAAAATCGCCTGGGAAATTTAATGGAAAAATTAAAAACAATCCAATCGAATGCGCTTATCGAATATGAAGGAAATAACTATTCCATCCGGTTTTGCCTTGGGGGTGCCTGTTCTGCTAATATTCCCCATGATCAACTGCAATGTGAAGCCGATAAGCGTATGTATGCTCAGAAAACAGAGTATTATACCCTCCATAAAAAATATCGTAAATCGTAGGAGTTCCTCATGAATGAAGAAGATAAGAGAAATTGGCTGATTAACCAGTTGGTTGGTATATCGGAATTATTGAAAGAAGGACGATATAATGAAATCGATTTGAGTCTTATTGAAAAAGAAGCTACCGTGCTTGCCTCCAATTTTGGAGAAGTAATCCAGAGCCTGGAAGCAGTGGGATATAATGTCAGCGAAGAAACCGATGATGTACAACAAATCTCCAATCATTTAAAACATATTTCCAAAACCACCGAAGAGGGAGTTATGCAGGTCATGGATCACTCTGAATCCATCGTATCCGATGCCAACCAGATACTCTCAGGTATGGCTTCTATTAAGCAGAAGTTAGGTGATAAACCGGAGCTGGACGAAGAATTCCGGGATATGGATACAACTTTGAATCACCTTCAAGCCAATGCCTTTAAAATCATAACTTCATTGGAATTTGAAGATATCAATCGTCAAAAGCTTGAAAAAATCTTAAAGAAATTAACCCAGGTATATGATAATCTTATAAAAGTTCTTCTCCTGTTAAAAGTAAAAGAAAGAATGGAACAAAAAGACTCCTCATTTATAAAAGAGATTCGTAATATTTCAGATCCGAATGATAAATCCGATAAACAGGGGATGATCGACGAATTACTGAAAGAATTCGGTTTATAGATATAATAATATGAAAATTATACAGTATACTTCAATAAATAATCCAAACGTGTACAGGAGCTAAAAGGAGACAATATGAAAGTTAACCGTAAGCATACAATAATTATAATTATTACTTATGCCTTACTAATTGGAATTTCCTCGATGAATTTTCTTTTTTCGGAAGAAGCGGCTAAAACCAAATCTCCGGTTTTTAAACTTAGTTTTATCGAACGCTTACGCTATGAAGGGTGGGATAATGCAGTATCATTAAACAATAAAATCGCCGATACCCGTTCTTATACCAGACAAAGAACCAGTATTATGGCGCAATGGATTCCGGATTCGGATATCGAATTGGCAATAAAATTTACAAACGAATTCCGGTACAATTTTAATCCAAAAGATCAAACATTGAAGATGCATGAAATTTTCTTTGATTATCTGTACTTCAAATGGAAAAATATAGGAAAAACTCCTCTATCTATAACAGTGGGAAGACAGGACATGTTATTCGGGGAAGGTTTCGTCATTGCAGACGGTACCCCTTTAGACGGTTCCCGTTCTTATTATTTTAATGCCGTTCGTTTTGATTATACTCTCGATAATTCAAATCAATTGACTGCATTTGTAAATTATGAACCGGCAACAGACAATATCTTACCTATTATTCACAGTTCAACCATCCCGGATCAAGCCCTTGTTGACCGTCCTGAAATGGGTGCAGGTATCTATTATACAGGGAAATTCAATAAAACCGTAATAGAAGGATATGGAATTCATAAATATGAAAAGATAACCGATTTCTTCCCTGTAAAAAATAACACTGAAACACTGGGTGTCCGAGTTACTCAATCATTTACTCCGGCATGGTCTTTGACAGCAGAAGGAGCATTTCAATTCGGTAAAGTCGGTGATAATAAACGCAAGGCATTTGGGGGATATGCCCATCTCGATTATAAATTTGAGAAAACGGTCCCATTCTTAAAAACAGCTACTTTAGGCGGTGTATACCTGAGCGGTGATAATCCATCCACAGATACTTATGAAGGTTGGAACCCCGTATTTAGCCGTTGGCCGAAATGGAGCGAATCGTATATATATACGTTAATCCGGGAAACAGGTGTGGCAAATTGGACCAATTTAAGTACCGTTTATCTGTCGTTATTAATGCCTGTAGTGGATACGATGACATTTCGTTTGACCTGGCATCATCTTATGGCGAATAAATTCGTCCCCGGATTTACAATGGCCGGAACTGGAAAAACACGCGGCGATCTTATTATCGGTAAATTGGAATTTATATTGAATAAACATACGACAGGACATGTCATCTGGGAACATCTGAACCCGGGAAATTATTATTTCGAAGGTGCAAACGGTTACAATTGGCTCCGGTTTGAACTGATGTTCCGGTTTTAGAAAAAAGCAACTCTAAGAATTATTCCACAATATATGAATTTTTCAAGAAAACGTTTTTCAGGGGTTCAGGGGGCGGGTTTTCAAAAAAGCCCCCTGATTATCAAAACATTTAAACTAACGGTGAAGTTATGACCAAAAATAAAAAATGTATCGGCGTTTTGACCAGTGGGGGGGATGCGCCGGGAATGAATGCAGCGGTTCGTGCCGTAGTAAGAAGTGCGATTCATTATCACGCCGATGTTTATATCATTCGTGAAGGTTACAAGGGATTAATGGCAGGGGGAGAATATATAGTCAAAGCGAATTGGGACAGTGTATCCGGTATCCTCGATAAAGGAGGTACATCGATCGGGACTGCACGCTGCCCTGAATTCAAAAACGAAGAAACGCGGAAGAAAGCCGCTCATAATTTACTAAAGCATGGAATAGACCGTCTGGTAGTTATTGGAGGCGATGGCAGTCTTACAGGTGCAAAGGAATTCAATTCCGATTGGCCTCAACTTCTGTCTCAATTGGTTAAAGAGAAAAAAATCTCGGAAGAGACAGCCCGAAAGCATCCATCACTCTCTGTGGTGGGGTTGATCGGCTCGATCGATAACGATGTTTACGGTTCTGATATGACGATCGGAACCGATACGGCCCTTCATCGAATTTTAGAAGCCGTCGATGCCATAAACAGCACTGCTTACAGTCACCAACGCACGTTTATTGTCGAAGTCATGGGAAACAAATGCGGTTACCTTGCGTTAATGAGCACATTAATTACAGGTTCCGATTGGGTATTTATCCCGGAGAGCCCTCCTGCTCAAAAACGGGGGGGACCGTCTTGGGAAGAACATTTATGTGATCAAATTAAAAACGGACGTAAAGCCGGGCGAAGAGCCAGTATTATTATTCTAGCAGAAGGTGCAACCGATTATGATGGGAAACGCATCACCAGTGAACGGGTTAAACATGAACTGGAATCCCGCTTGAATGAAGAAGTACGCATTACTATCCTCGGACATGTTCAGCGTGGTGGTTCTCCGAGTGCTTATGATAGGAATATGAGTACGATTTTGGGGCATGCTGCCGCTGAAAAAATCCTATGCGATCCCCCACCTGATAGACCTCTTATTGTTGGAATGAGAGGAAATAATGTCGAATATATCTTGCTTGATGATGCGCTTGTTAAAACCTCGGCTGTAGCAGATGCCATCTCAAAAAAGAATTACGAAAGGGCCATGGAGAGCCGGGGAATATATTTAAAAGAGATTTACAATATCATCGGATTATTGATTAAACCCACTCCCCGTCCACCTGAACCCACCCAAGATCATTATAACCTGGCTTTAATTCACTGCGGAACGCAAGCTCCCGGTATGAATACTGCGGCGAGAGTAGCTGTTAGGGTGGCAATCGATAATGGCCATAATATCATTGGTATTAAACATGGTTTCGACGGTCTTATCAAA